>NZ_JBSFWU010000038.1:0-60196 GCF_053594995.1 Streptomyces sp. NPDC002536 | reverse complement strand
TCAAAGCAGGGCTTGGCCGATTTCTCCGAACGCCTTTGCTGTGGATCTTCCCGATCTGCGGAGAGGGGAAGCCGACGAGCCGACGCAGGAGAGCGCCGAGCAGGTGCGGCCCGCCGCTCCGGAGGCGGCCAACGCACTCCGCCCCGCTGGATGACCAGCGGGGCGGAGTGCGTTGAGGAACGGAGAGGATCAGAGCGGGCGCCGGAAGCCCACCACTGCGAGGATGCTGCCCGCGACGGCGATGCACCCGCTGATGATGATCGCGGGGATCACGGCTCCGACGCCGGGCAGGTCGAGTGCGAGGGCGCGCGTCGCGTCGATCGCGTACGTCAGCGGGTTGACCTTGGCGATCACGCCCAGCCATGTGGGCATGTCGTCGATCGGGACGTAGGCGCTCGACGCGAACGTCAGCGGGAGGAGCACGACGACCGCGAGGTTCTGCATGGGCTCCGCACGGCGCAGCCACGTGGCCGCGGCGATGAAGGCCCAGCCCAGGGTCCAGGTGATGAAGAGTGCCAGCCCGGCCGCGGTGAGGAGCTTCAGTGCCCCGCCCTTGGGGGAGTAGCCGAGCACGACGATGGCCAGCACGATGACGATCGCGATCTGGACCGCGGCGCGGACCAGGTTCGCCAGGCTGCGGGCGACGAGCAGCGAAGCGGGGTGGACGGGCATTGAACGGAGCCGGGCGACCATGCCGTTCTTCAGGTCGTCCACGACTCCGATGCCGGACTGGATCGCGGACTGCACCGCGTTGTCCACCAGGACCGCGGGCAGGACGAAGTCGAGGTAGTCGACCCCTTTGGGGAAGTGGGCCGAGGTGTTCATCCCTCGGAAGACCTGGGTGAGGATGAACAGGATGATCACCGGCTGGAACAGGCCGAAGAGGATCACGCCGGGGTCGGTCACCAGTGCCTTCAGCGACCGGCCGGTGAGCACGCGGATCTGGGTCAGCGCCGAACTGCCGCCCCAAGCGGGCGCCGGCCCCGCGATGCGATCGGGGGCCGGCGGCGCCGGGTCGGTGCGTCCTGCGAGTTGTTGTGTGGTCATGGGGTCTCCACGGTGTGGGCGCTGAGCATGGTGCAGGTGCAGGCGAGGTTCACGCGGCGGTACCGGCCGAGACGGTCGAGCCTGCCGAGCCGGCGGTGTGGCCGGCCAGGGTGAGGTAGACGTCGTCGAGGGTCGGTTCTCCGAACGTCAGCTCCGTGGCCTCGATCCCCGCGTGGTCGAGGGCCCGGATCACGACGGCGATGTCCTTCGAGGTCTCGATGACGACGACGATGGTGCCGTTCTCGTGGTCCTGGACCGGCTCCAGGCCCGCCTGCCGTATGGCGGCGCAGGCCGCGGCCGGGTCGGCGGCGGCGTCCGGGGTGACCGTCACCGTGCGCTGGCCCACCTTGGCCTTGAGTTCGGCGGCGGTGCCACTGGCGATCACCGAGCCGGCCGACAGCACGGTGATGGAGTCCGCGAGCCGGTCCGCCTCGTCGAGGTACTGCGTGGTGAGCAGGACCGTGGTGCCCTCGGCCACGAGGCCTTCCACGATCTCCCAGAGGTTGAGCCGGCTCGACGGGTCCAGGCCCGTGGTCGGCTCGTCGAGGAAGATGACGTCCGGGTGCCCGACCAGGGACGCGGCCAGGTCGAGCCGTCGGCGCAGGCCGCCGGAGTAGGTGCCCGGCCGGCGCGTGGCGAACTGCTGGAGCCCGAACAGCTCCAGCAGTTCGTCGGCCCTGTTCCGGGCCGACCTGCGGTCCGCGCCGAGCAGCCGGGCCAGCAGCACCAGGTTCTCCCGCCCGGTGAGCTGGGCGTCGACCGAGGCGAACTGGCCGGTCAGGCCGATGCGTTTGCGCACGTCGTGTGCCTGGCGCACGACGTCGAAGCCGGCGACCGCCGCGCGCCCCGCCGTGGGCGGCAGTGCGGCGGTGAGGACGTTGACGAGCGTGGTCTTGCCCGCGCCGTTGTGTCCGAGCAGGCCCAGGACGGTGCCGCGGCGGGCCGAGAGGCTCACCGAGTCCAGGGCGCGCAGCGGTCCGAAGACCTTGCTGACGTTCTCCGCCTCGATCATGATGTCGCCGCCCGTCCGGGCGGCGGTGGGCCGAACGAGCCCGTTCATGGGTGATCTCCTGCAGTGGTGTTGTGTTGTGGTGTGGTGCGAGGGCTGCGCGGGTGCGGGCCGCCGGAGTTGACGGTCCGCACCCGTGACGTCAACTCCGGGTGTCCAACAGGGCGAACAGGTCTTCGTCGCTGGCCGAGTCCAGGTCCAGGGCGCCCTCGGCAGCAGGGCCGCCCGCCGTGGTCTGCCGGCCCGCCGTCAGCGCCTTCAGACGCGTCACCGTCTCCGCCGAGAGCTCCGTGCCCGCCGCGACCAGGGCCTCCAGCTCGGTCACGACGGACTCCGCGTCCCGTGCCGGCGCGGCCGTCCGTGCGAGTTTGTCGCGCACCAGGCGCATGACGGCGTCCGGCGTGGGGCGGTCGTAGACGAGCGTGGCGGGAAGGTGCGTGCCGGTGGCGGCGATCAGCCGGTTGCGCAGCTCGACCGCGTGCACCGAGGTGACGCCCATGTCCTTGAACGGCCGCTTGCCCTCGTCGCTCCCCAGCTCCGGGAGGCCGAGGACGGCCGAGACCTCGGTGAGGACCAGGTCCCGCACGAGCGCGTCCTGTGCGGCGGGGTCCTCCAGGCCGGACAACCGGGCGGCCAGCTCCGGCAGTTCGTCCAGTTCGTCGTCCAGCACCGCCGTGTCGCCGCCGATGCCCCCGACGGCCGCCGAACCCGCAGGCGCGGACGCCAGCCAGAACCGCCGCTGCTGGAAGGCATAGGTGGGCAGGGGAGCGGGCCGCGCCCCGGGCAGTACCGCCTGCCAGTCGACGGGAACGCCGTGGGCGTGCATCCGGGCGATTGCCTTGAGTACCGTGTGCCGTTCGCTCTCCCCGGTACGCATCGTCGGCACCACGGCGGCCCCGTAACCGGGGTCGGCGGACTCCAGGCACTCGTCCACCCACGGGGTGAGGGCAGGATGGGAGCCCAGCTCCAGGAACCCGGTGATGCGTTCGTCCCGGAGCCGGTCGACCGCGTCCTTGAAGCGCACGGACTGCCGCAGGTGCCGCACCCAGTGGTCGGGATCGTGGGCGTCCTCGGCGGTCATGTGCCGGCCGGTGACGGTCGAGACCACGGGGATGACCGGCGTGGAGTACGACAGCGTGCGGAGGACGGCGCCGAACTCCTCCAGGATGGGGTCCATGAGCGGCGAGTGGCCCGCCCCCTTCACCGCGACCCGCCGGGACTTGTGGCCGGCGGCGTTGAGCCGGTCCGTGAGCAGGGCCAGGGGCCCCTCCGCACCCGCAAGTACAAGGGAGTGCGGCCCGCTGACGGAGGCGATCGACACGGGCTCCGGCAACTCGGCGAGGTACGGCGCCACTTCGCTCTCCGAGATGCGCACCGCCACCATCGCCGCGCCGGGCGGCAGCGTGTCCATCAGCCGGCCCCGGGTGGCCGTCAGGATGCACGCGTCCTCAAGGCTGAGTCCGCCCGCGAGATGAACGGCGACGGTCTCGCCGGCGGAGTGCCCCATCAGGCGGTCCGGGACCACGCCCCAGGACTCGAAGAGCCGGTACAGGGCGACCTGGACGGCGAACAGGGCCGGTTGCGCGTAGGTGGCGTCGTCGAGGAGGGCCGCCTCCTCGGAGTCCGGATCCGCCCACATCACCGAGGTGAGCGGCCGGTCCAGCAAGGGGTCCATGACGGCGCACACGTCGCGCAGCGCGGCTGCGAACACGGGGAACGCCTCGGCCGCCTCGCGCCCCATACCGGGCCGCTGGCCGCCCTGTCCGGGGAAGAGGATGGCCAGCTCGCCGGGCGAGGAGTCCTCGACGGTGACCCCGGCGGGCCGCTTGCCTTCGGCGAACCGGGCCGTGGCGGAGAGCAGTTCCGCGCGGCCGGAGCCTGTGACGACGACCCGGTGCCGGTGCAGGGCGCGGGTGGTGGCCAGCGAGTAGGCGACGTCCTGTGCGGACAGGGCGGGGTCGTCCTGAACGCGCTCGGCCAACTGCTGTGCCTGGGCGCGGAGCGCCGCCCGGCTGCGGGCGGACAGGATCCAGGGCGCGGTCACCTCACCGGCCGTTTCCGGGCTCCCGGTGCCGGCTGCGCCGCCCGTACCCGTGCTCGTGTCGCTCGCCGTGTTCCCGGCGGGCGCTTCCTCCAGGATCACATGGGCGTTGGTGCCGGCGAGCCCGAAGGAGGACACGCCGGCCCGGCGGGTGCGTGCGTTCTCCCGCGGCCAGGGCCGGGCCTCGGTCAGCACCTGTACCGAGCCGGAGGACCAGTCCACGCGGGACGACAACTCGTCCACGTGCAGGGTCCTGGGCAGCACGCCGTGGTGCAGCGCGAGTACCGTCTTGATGACCCCGACGACGCCGGCGGCCGCCTGCGTGTGCCCGAGGTTCGACTTCACCGAGCCCAGCCACAGCGGCCGTTGCTGCGGGCGTTCCCTGCCGTACGTGGCCAGCAGTGCCTGGACCTCGATGGGGTCCCCGAGCGGGGTGCCGGTGCCGTGGCCCTCCACGGCGTCGACGTCCTGGGGCGTCAGCCGGGCGTCGGCCAGGGCCTGGCGGATGACGCGCTGCTGTGCGGGGCCGCTCGGTGCGGTCAGCCCGTTGGAGGCGCCGTCCTGGTTGACGGCGGAGCCGCGCACGAGTGCCAGCACGGGGTGTCCGTTGCGCCGGGCGTCGCTCAGCCGCTCCAGCAGCAGCAGTCCCGCGCCTTCGGAGAAGGCGGAGCCGTCGGCGGAGTCCGCGTATGCCTTGGCCCGGGCGTCGGGGGCCAGCGCGCGCAGCCGGGAGAACTGTGCGAACGGCGCCGGGGAGGCCATGACGGTCACGCCGCCGGCCAGTGCCAGGGAGGACTCGCCGGACCTGAGCGACTGGCACGCCAGGTGCAGTGCGACCAGGGACGAGGAGGAGCCGGTGTCCACGGTCAGCGCGGGGCCCTCCAGCCCGAAGGTGTAGGCGATACGTCCGGAGACGGCGCTGTCGGAGGATCCGGTGGCGAGCATGCCCTCCAAGTCGCCCTGGGGGACGGCGGTGTTGGCGGCGTAGTCGCGGTGCATCGCGCCCGTGAACACGCCGGTGCGGCTGCTCTTGAGGGTCGTCGGGTCGATGCCTGCGTGCTCGAAGGTCTCCCAGGCCGTCTCCAGCAGCAGCCGCTGCTGCGGGTCGGTGGCCGTGGCCTCCCGGTCGGAGAAGCCGAAGAAGCCGGCGTCGAAGCGGCCCGCGTCGAGGAAGCCGCCCTCGCGGGCGTAGGTGGTTCCGGGCCGGTCCGGGTCGTCGTCGAAGAGCTGGTCGAGGTCCCAGCCGCGGTCCTCGGGGAAGCCGCCCATGACGTGTGCCTCGTCGGTGAGCAACTGCCACAGGGCGCGCGGGGAGTGGGTGCCGCCGGGCAGCCGGCAGGCCATGCCGACGATGGCCACCGGTTCGTCCTGCTCCGGTGTGCGGTGCATGGGGGTGTTCTCGGTGCCGTCCTCCTGGCCGGTCAGTACCTGTGCGACGGCCTGCGGGGTGGGGAAGTCGAAGGCCAGGGTGGTGGGGAGGGGCAGGCCCGTCTCCTCGCGCAGCAGGTTGCGCAGGCGGACCGCGCGGATGGAGTCGAGGCCGAGGCGGCGGAAGTCCTCGCCGGGGGAGAAGGGGATCGCGGTGCCGTCGGGTCCGAGCACGCTGGCGACACATGTGCGGACCAGTTCCAGCGCCTCACCGGTCGTGCGCGGCGGGGAGGCGCCGGGGCGGGCCGGGGCGGGGGTGATCTCGCTGGCGGCGAGCAGGCGTTCGAGTGCCCTGCGGTCGAGCTTCCCGGCTGGCGTCCGGGGCAGGGCGCGCACGGTGACCAGGTCGAGGGGGATCTTGTGGTCGGCGACGCCGAGTCCGCGCAGGAACGCGGTGACGTCGCCGAGCCCGGTCGCCGGGTCGGCGCGGTCGGTCACGACCAGGCAGGGGTACTCCCCGAGCCGGGGGTCCGTCGCGCCGACCACGGCCAGCGGGCCCAGCCCCGGCAGGCCGGCGAGCAGGGCCTGGACCTCGGTGGCGCTGAACTTCCGGCCGCCCACGTTGATCAGCTCGGTCGCCCGGCCGTGCAGGACGACCACCCCGTCCGTGCCGATGCCGGCGAGGTCGCCGGTGCGCAGCCAGCCGTCCTCGGTGAGCGCGGCACGTGTGAGCTCCGGCTCGCGGAAGTAGCCGCGGAACACCCCGGGCCCGCGGTACTGGAGTTCACCGGTCTCGCCCGGCGGGCACTCCGTGCCGTGCTCGTCGACGACGCGCACCCGGGAACCGCTGACCGGCCTGCCCACGCTGCCGTCGGGGTCGTCGATCCGTGAGCAGGTGCCGGTGCCGAGCTCGGACATGCCCCACACCACGACGAGTCCGCAGCCGAGGGCGGCCCGGACGTCCGCGGCGAGCGCGGGCGGCACGGGTGCTCCGGCCGTGCGTATCTCGTGCGGGCGGAACCCGGCGGGTTCCTGTGTCCCGGCCAGGCGGTCGACGATGTCGTGCAGTTGGGCCGGCACGGCGAAGACGACCCGCGGGTCGTGCGTGCGGGCCAGTTCCAGGAAGCGGTCCGGGTCCCAGTCGGCGAGCAGGACCTGCGTGCAGGCGGTGAACAGCGCGGTGTGCAGGCTCTGGAGGCCGAACAGGTGGGTCGGCGGGCAGGCGGTGAGCACGGTGCCGTGGAAGGTGCCGGGGGTTTCGGCGGTGACGGCGGCGGTGTTGGACAGGAGTCCGTCGTGGCTGTGCACGCACAGCTTGGGCCGCGCCGAGGTCGTCCCTGAGGAGGGGAGGAGCAGCAGGGGCATCCCGGGGGTGATCTCCACGGGCCGGGGTGCCGTGCCCGCCCAGGCCGTCAGCAGGTCCGCGAGCGGGGTGACGCCTTCCGCGCCGGAGTTCCCGGCCCGGGCGGCGGTGTCCCCGGTGAGCAGGACGGTGTGCAGCGACGGCAGGGCGTCGAGCAGTGAACGGGCCGTTGCCGTGGCCCGGTTGCCGTCGCGGTCGTCGTGACTGTCGTTGCCGTCGTGTGCGAGGACGAGGAGGGCGGGTTCGGCGCGGGCGAGCAGCGCGTGGAGATCGGTGTCGGTGGTGCCGTGGTGGACGGGCAGCAGCACGGCGCCGACGGCCGCGACGGCCAGGTGCAGGGTGGCGAACTCCCCGCAGTTCGGCAGTCGCACCGCGACCACGTCGCCGGGCTCCACGCCCGACTCCTGCAGGCCGCGGGCGAGCGCGGCGACGTCCGCCTGCCACTGCCGCCACGTCCACGAGCGGTCTCCGTCGACGACGGCCACCGTGTCGGGGGCGGAACGCGCGGCGGCCGCGAACACGCCGGGGAGCGTGAAGCCGCCCAGCGCCTCGGCTGTGTCGGAGGGCGGTTCGATCGTGTAGTCATCTGTGTGGACGGGCACCATAACTCCCGGATCTCTTCAACGCTTTCATCGGTGGGGGCGCGGCTCGCGGATCGCCCGGGTTGTCGTCAGTCCTCGTGCACGGTGAGCGAGCGGGACGGGCACAGACCGGCCGCCAGCCGGACCCGGTCCTCGTGACCGTCGCCGGTGCCCAGGAGGGTGACCAGTCCGTCCTCGTCCTGGTCGAAGACCTCCGGAGCGGTCAGCACGCACTGACCTGCTCCCACACAGCGGTCGACGTCGGCGGTGATGCGCATCGTGTATCTCTCCTGCGGTGGAATGGGGCCCGCCGGACGGTGCTCGGACCGTCCGGCGGGCAGACTCGGTGGAAGGGGGGGCTACCAGCGGACGGGCAGTTCGCTGAGGCCGTAGAGCACGCCGTCGTACTTGACGGCCAGTCCGTCGAGGGGCACGGCGAGTTCGAGCTGCGGGATGCGCTCGAAGAGCTTGCGGTAGGTGACCTCCATCTCCATCCGCACCAGGTTCTGGCCCAGGCACTGGTGCACGCCGTAGCCGAAGGCCACGTGGTGCCGGGCGGACCGGGAGGGGTCGAACCGGTGGGGGCACTCGAAGGCGGTGTCGTCGTGGTTGGCCGCGGCGACCAGGGGGATGATGCCCTCGCCCGCCTTGACGAGCTGCCCGGCGACCTCCACGTCCTCGACCGCCACGCGCAGCGACACCAGGTCGGCGACCGAGTGGAAGCGCAGCGTCTCCTCCACCGCCCGGTCGTCACCGATCCACTGGGGGTTCGTCAGGAGGGTGACCACACCGAGTGCGATGTTGTTGGCGGTCGTCTCGTGCCCGGCGATGAGCAGGAGCATCAGCACGCCCGGCATCTCGTGCGGGGCGATCGCGCCGGTGGCCAGCAGCCTGCTGACGAGGTCGTCGCCGGGCCACTTCGACTTGATCTCCACGAGCCGGCCGACGTAGCGCAGGAGGTCCTTGGCGGCGGCCTCGCGCTGCTGGTCGGTCGAGGAGCGGATGGCGACCAGGGTGCGCGTCCTGGACTCGAAGAAGTCGCGGTCGGAGGGCGGCACGCCGAGCAGCGCGGAGATCACCAGGGAGGGGATGGGCAGGGCGAAGTCGGCGACGAGGTCGGCGGTGTTCCCGGCGGCCAGCATGTCGTCGAGACGCTTCTCCACCGTCTGCTCGATCGCCGGCCGCATCGCCTTGACGCGGCGGACGGTGAACTCCGGGATGAGTGCCTTGCGGAACCGGTCGTGCTCGGGGGAGTCCATGCCCACGAACCAGCCCGGAATCTGCTCCTGCTTGGGCACTCCCAGGGTGGCCCCGACGTTCGGGAAGCCCTCGTGGGCGGGGTTGGAGCTGATCTTGGAGTTGGTCAGGACGGAGCGTACGTCCTCGTGCCGGGTGACCAGCCAGACCCGGTCGCCGTTGGGCAGGTGCGAGAGGACCAGCCCCTCGTGCTGCCGGTAGTCGGCGTAGCCGGGCGGCGGGAAGGGCACGCCGGGCTTGCGCAGCGGGAAGTCGACCACCATCGGGTCGGTGTGCGTCATGTGCGGTTGTCCCCTTTCGGACGGGCCGGTCAGCCGACGCCGTAGAAGGCGCGGACCTTGCTGATCACGAAGTCCTGGTCGGCGGCGGTCAGTCCGGTGTGGGTGGGCAGGTACAGCCCGTCCTCGGCGAAGACGTTCGCCTTGAGCGAGGGCCAGACGGGGTCGAGGTACATGGGCTGCCGGCTCATCGGCTTGAAGAACAGGCGGGTCTCGATGGACTCGCCCGCCAGGAACTCCTGCAGTTCCTGGCGGCGTTCGGCCCGGAGGTCGTACATCCACAGCACGTCGCGCGGCGGCATCAGCGTGATGCCGGGGACGTCGGCGAGGCCCTCGTCGTAGCGCTTCTCGATGGTGCGGCGTATCTCGAGGATCTCGTCCAGCCGCTCGACCTGGCCCAGCGCGACGGCGGCCTGCATGGCCGTCATGCGGTTGTTGTAGGCGACCTTCTTGTGCAGGAAGCTGTGGTCCTTGGTGAAGGCCATGGCGCGCAGGTGCTCCATCTGCCCGGCCAGCCTGGGGTCGTCGGTGAGGCAGATGCCGCCCTCGCCCGAGGTGATGATCTTGTTGGCGAAGAGCGAGAAGCAGGCGATGTCGCCGACCGGGCGGATGCCGTGGGCCTCGGCGGAGTCCTCGACGACGCGCAGGTTGTACTGGAACGCGATGTCCATGATCGCGTCCATGTCGCAGCGCCGGCCGTAGATGTGGACGGGCATGATGGCCTTCGTCCGCGGGGTGATCTTCTCTTCGATGCGGGTCACGTCGATGTTGAGGTCGTCCGCGCAGTCGACGAAGACGGGCGTCGCGCCGGTGTACGTGACCGCCCATGCGGAGGCGACCATGGTGAACTCGGGGACGATCACCTCGTCGCCCGGGCCGATGCCCAGGGCCCGCAGGGCGAGGGTGAGGGCGGCGGTCCCGGAGGAACAGGCGACGCCGTGTGCAACGGAGTTGTAGTCCGCGAAGGCGCGCTCGAAGCGCTGGATCATCGGCCCCTGGGAGGATATCCAGCCGTCGCTGACGGTGGCGGTGACGTACTCGAGCTCCCTGCCGTCCAGGGCGGGCCTGGACACGGGGTACTTGAACGGCATCGTCGGCTTCTTCCTTGTCGTTCTTGTCGTTCTTGTCGTTGTGGTGCGGGCGCGTTGGCGCGCGGGCGGCTCAGGCCAGGGCCGGGAGCTTGAGGATCAGGGATGCGGCGGTCTCACGGCCGCCCGCGGCGCGCTGAAGGGCCCCGAGCCGCTCGGCGTTCTTGCTGAAGGAGGGGGTGTCGAGCACCCGGGTGATCTTGTCGACGACGTCGTCGGCGGACAGGGACCGAGGCCGGTCCAGGGTCAGGCTGATGCCGAAGTCCCGGCCGCGGACGGCCTGGTCGTAGCAGTCCACCCACAGCGGCCGGATCACGAGCGGCTTGCCGAAGTAGACGCCTTCGTTGAAGCCGTTGCCGCCGCCGTGCGTGAAGAACACCTTCACGTTCGGGTGGGCGAGGACGTCGTGCTGGGAGGGGACCCAGCTCTCGATGCGGAGGTTGGCCGGCCGCGACTCCTCGGGCGGCAGCAGGTGCTGCTGCTCCTTGGCCAGCTTCCACAGCACCTGGTGACGGCCTTCGAGCCGGCGGGCGACCTCGACGACGGAGGCGACCTCCGCCCGGGTCAGCCGGGTGATGGTCCCGAGCCCTATGTAGACGACGGACGACTGGGCGTCCAGCCAGCCCGAGAGGTCCTCGTCGTCCGGCGCCTCCGGCAGCGGCGGCACCATCGCGCCGACCAGCTGCATCTTTTCCGGGATGGTGAAGGGGTAGTCCAGCTCGGCGATCGAGTTGCACAGGACCATCTCGGCCTTGTCGATCCTCGTCATCGGGCTGACCGGCGGGATGCCGAGCGCCTTGCGGCGCCGGTTGTCCTCGGTGAAGACCTTGCCCATCTCGGGCGTGCAGAACATCGCGAAGGTCCGGATCTTGAACAGCTCGTTGCTGATGCGCTCGGCGAGGCTCATCTTGGCCGACAGCCCGGTGTGGGGGACCGGGAAGCCCTTGGGGGTGTAGCTCTTGCCGAACGGGGTGTAGGCCGTCAGTACATTGCTGGGCACGAACGGCACGCTCAGCACGAACGGGATGCCCCGGGCGATGGCGAGGTCGATCGCGAAACCGCTGATGCAGTCGATGACCATCAGCGCCGGCTGCACCTCGTCGACGACGGCTTCGAGCCGCCGGAGCTTCATGTCCTGGATGCCGGGCTTGTAGGACTGCCTGATGACGGCGCGATGAGCCTTGAAGCGCGAGGACTGGGTGACCTCGCGGTAGACGGCGTCGTCCCAAGTCACCGCGGACAGTTCGGAGATGACCTCGCCCAGGGAGGCGAACTCCACCGGAGAGCGCTCCGCGATCGACTTCACGTCGTCGCGCCGCGGCTCGTCGGTGGCGAACCAGAGGTCCTCAACCCCCTGACGGGAGAGCTCGCCCGCCAGCACGAGCAGTGGGTTGAGCAGGCCGCTCTCCGGAAGGCTGACGAAGAGGATCGGCCGTTGGGCGGAGTCCATGGGTTCCCTTTCGGCGGTGGCAGGCGGGCGTCGTCGAGCACGCCCCCGTGTGGGTCGGCTGGCCGTACCCACCTTTGATCTCACGCCCGACGCCGGGAAATCCTTAGACTTCGCCCCCGGCCCGGCCCCTCGCGCCCGGTGGCCGTGGCGCGCCCGGGCGGAGGCCGGTGCAACATCCGGCGCGACATCTCGCGTACCCCCGGATTCCTTGACGTGTTTTTGTCGAGGGGGTGGCAACCGGGGGTGACGCGAACTCCTCCGGGGTATTCCGGTGCTGAATTGGGATTCGGCGGCGAACTCTCCTCATTTGCATGCCGGTTGCGGTTCGGTACCTGTGATGCGGTGTTCACGATTCCGAAACATTCACAGAGCGTAGCCGCTCGTGCGTGCGGGGTGAGAATGTGTCGCAGGGGTGGCGCAAAAATGCCGTTACTGGCGGGATTTCGGCCGTACGGGGCCACCGAAGCCGTCACCCGGAAACCGAACCTTTTCGGCGGAGCCGCAGATTTAAGCGCCCACGGGCGGCGGACGTTGACCCCCGATCCGGCAGTTAACTAGCCTCCTAAACGAATTGGCCCTGCATGTGAAGTTTGATGAAAGGGACTTCCCCCTTGGCGAATGCAGCCCCCACCCTCGTTGATGCGGCCCCGCTCGTGGCGCACGGCAATCCGCTGGATCAGGTCATGAACGCGGACGGCCGGCCGTCCGACCAGACCGGCGTGTGCATGGCCAGCCTCGACGCGGCCCTGACCTTCCAGCAGGCGAACCAGGAGTTCTTCCGGCAATTCAACGTCTCGTCCGAGGAGTTGTGCGGCCGCAGCATCCGCGATGTGGTGCACCCCAGCGTCCAGCAGCCGCTGATGCGCAAGTTCTCGCACCTGCTCGAAGGCAGGCACCAGCGCTTCGTCACCCCCGTCATCGCCGTGGGCCGGGGCGAGGAGTCCGCGTTCACCGTTCCGCTCACGGCAGTTGCGGTGCGCGGTGGTCTGCCCGGCACGACGGCGATCGTGGTCATGATGCCCACGACGCGGAGCACGGAAGGAGCGCGCGTCGTCACCAACCGGAAGAAGATCCTGTCCGAGATGGACGCCCGCATCCTCGAAGGCATCGCCGCCGGCATCTCCACCGTCCCGCTGGCCTCGCGTCTCTACCTGAGCCGGCACGGCGTCGAGTACCACGTGACCTGCCTGATGCGGAAGTTGAAGGTGCCCAACCGTGCCGCGCTGGTCTCCCGCGCCTACTCCATGGGTGTGCTCAAGGTCGGCATCTGGCCGCCCGAGGTCGTGGACGATTTCGTGAAGTAGACGTGAAGCAGGGCAGGGCGGAGCAGAGCGGTCAGCGCATCTGGGTGAGCCGTCGTTCGACGTCCTTGGGGGCGCGCGCCCATGTCTCGCCGATCTCGCGGGAGACGGGGTCGGGGAAGATCTCCGGATCTCCGCGTTCCAGTCCGTCCAGAACGGCGCGAGCCACCTCCTGTGGTGTCGTCGACTGGTAGGTGCTGAGGTCCGGGGCCGAGCTGAGGGCCTGCGCGAGCATGTCGGTCTCCACCGGGCCCGGGAACACGCCGTGCACGGTGATGCCACGCGGCACGAGGTCCTCGCGGAAGGCCTGGGTCATGAGGTTGAGCGCGGCCTTGGAAGCCGGATAGCCGCCCATGCCCGGGGTGCCGCCGAACGCTCCGACGCTGATGACATTGACGATGGCGCCACCGCCGTTCTGCTCGATCACCGGGGCGAAAGCGCGGACCATCCGCAGGGGGCCCAGGACATTGGTGCGCAGGACGTTCTCGACGGCATCGAACTCCATGTCGATCAGGTGGCCGAGGTCGACGACCCCCGCGTTGTTGACCAGGACCGTCACATCCGGCGCGGCCTGTACGGCCGCATCGATCGCCTGCGGGCTGGTGATATCGAGCACCAGCGGGACCACGCGGTCCGGGTCCGCCGCGGTCACCGGCTCCAGCGCCTCCGGCCGCCGGGCTGCCGCGTAAGCACGGGCTGCGTCCCTGGCCAGGAACTCGTCCAGCAGAGCCCGGCCAATACCGCGGTTGGCGCCTGTCACGAGGACGACAGAGTCCTTGATCTGCATGTCGCCACTCCCTTCGCTCTCTGCGGCGTCCCCTCTGCCCACTCTCACCCCGGCACCACCACCGCGCATTCCTGCGCTGGAGTGTTACTGACAGATTCTGGGTGTCACGCTGAGTGGCCGACGTCGATGAAGTCGCCCTTGGCGGCGGAGCGCCATCACTCACCGGCACGCCCTGCGCCTCAATTGCCCCGGCTCGGTAGCTGATTCGAGTGATGCAGGGTTTGCCGGGGTGAATCTGGGCACAGACCTCGTACTCCGTTTAGGGCTCGAACCTCGTATCCGGCGAGGGGCGGCCGCGAGGAAAGGGGTTGCTCATGCCAACCCAGCACACGGTACTGATCCAGAACTTCGCCTTTGTTCCCGACGACCTGGTGATCAACGTCGGCGACTCCGTCGTCTGGACGAACCAGGACAGCGTCGACCACACTGCGACGTCCGACCCCAACCAGCCGGTGACGTGGGACACCGGCACCATTGCCCCGGGGCTGACCTCCGATCCGGTGCCTTTCAACACGGTCGGCGTTTCCCATTACCACTGCACCTTCCATCCGGACATGAAGGCCGACATCAGGTCCGTCGTCACTCACTGACGGGGGAGGGCCGGCCACCCTGAACGCCCAGGGATGCACGGCAGGAGCACCGGGATAGGCTGAGCCGATGTTCAGCGACATAGGACCGCTCGAGGCACTTGTCCTCGGCGTCGTCATCCTGGCCTTGTACATCGTGCCGTCGGTCATCGCGTTCCGCCGCAGGCATCCCAAACGATTGCTCATCCTGACCATCAACCTCGTTTTCGGCAGCACCCTCATCGGCTGGGCCGTCGCCCTCTACCTCGCGACCCGCTCCGCCCCGACCCCCGGCCGGCCGCGGACCGTGTGACGAGCCGTACGACGGCGCGAGCGCCGGATTTCCGATGAGGGGATTGCTTTCGGCAGGATGGGCGCATGACTGAGATCCGTACCCCCCGTCTCCTCCTCCGCAGCTGGCACGACGACGACCTCGTGCCGATGGCGGACATCAACGCGGACCCGCGGGTCATGCGCTGGGTCGACGACGGCTCGGTGCGCGACCTGGAGGACACGGCCGAGGCCATCGAGCAATGGGAAGAGGAGTGGGACGAGGAGGGCTTCGGACTCTTCGCCGTCGAGCTGCTGGCCTCGGGCGAACTGATCGGCTTCACGGGATTGTCCGTGCCCGAGTTCCTGCCGGAGGTGATGCCCGCCGTGGCGATCAGCTGGCGGCTCGGCTCACACTTCTGGGGCCAGGGATACGCGTCCGAAGCCGCGCACGCCACGCTGGAGTTCGCGCTCCAGGACCGCGGCCTGGACCGCGTCATCAGCATCAGCCAGGTGGGGGACAGCGCCTCCGAGAACGTCATCCGCAAGCTCGGCATGGAGTTTGAGCGGGAGACGGCACACCCGGTGTACGGCTACCCGCTGCGCATTCACGCCATCGATCTCACCGAGTTCCAGGCGTGAACCGGCGCCGGGGCGCTCTGCTGCCGCTCGCTGTCTGTGATTGGCATCGTGTTCAGAGCGCCCGGGTGACCGCGGTCAGTGCTGGGCCCGGGCAAGGAATGAGCGGTACCAGGCGAGAGTGTCGTCCAGGGTCGTGTCGAGGGCGATCGGCTTGAGGCCGAAGGCCTCCTGGATCGCGGTGGAGTCCATCACCTGCGGTTCGGTGTGCTGGTAGAACAGCTCGGCGTAGGAGCCCATGAACACCTCGTCGAACGGCCCGAAGGGGCGCGGCTCGCTCATGACGGTGGTCTTCAGGGGCTGCCCGACCTGCCGCTCGATCCGCTGGAAGATCTCGCGGGTGGTCCGGGCGGGGGCGGTGGGCAGGTGCCAGACACGGCCGTCGCCTTCGGGGTGTTCGCCCAGGGTGGCCAGGCCGGCGGCGACGTCGCGGATGTCGGTGTAGCTGTGCGGCAGGTCGATGTCGCCCAGGCCCAGCACTTCGGTTCCGGTCAGAGCACCGGGGAAGACGGTGCCGCCCAGGGTGGAGTTGAGCACGCCGGGGCCGACGAAGTCCGCCGAGCGGCCGAGAACGACACCGGCACGGCCGTCGCGGTGCGCGGCCAGGTACTTCGCGTCGAGGGCGGCCCGCATCCTGCCCTTGGCGCTGGTCGCGTTCCACGGGGTGTCTTCGGTCATGACCTGGCCGTGGGTCTCGCCGTAGGGGTAGAGCGTGTCGAGTACGACCAGGCGGGCGCTCTCGGCCTGGACCGCGCCGAGGATGGCGTCCTGGATGCCGGGCATCACGTCGATCTGCTGGTGGTAGGCGACGTTGACGCAGTGGTACACGACGGCGGCGCCCTTGATGGCGGCCCGAGCGCCGTCGACGGTGCCGACATCGCCCCGGGCGCGGGTGACTCCGTCGGGGGCCACGCCGGTCCCGGAACGGTCGACGAGACGAACCATGTGTCCCCGGCGGGCCAGCTCACCGGCGAGGGTCGAGCCGGCCGGGCCGGAGCCGAGGACGACGTGGAGATCGGTGGCATGCATGGGGTGTTCCCTCCTGCTGCTTCGTATGGCCTTGTTGTCCGCACTACGAGCCCCGTGCGTTAGCGGGCATCGCGTCTGTTAGAGACTATAACTCTTCGCGTGTGCATCGCGGAAGGGGGAGGGGCGGGACGAGGTTCAGGCGAGATTTGCGGAGCGCGCCGGACTCACGGTCTCGGGCAACGCAGGACGTGCTCACTGTGTGCTCGGCCGTCGAGACTGGAGCCCATCCAAGATCAAGTAGCATCCCTCCGTTAGGACACGAGGGGCGCACGGTTGTGCGGGATATCAGGGAATTGAGGGCTCCAGTGCGAACGGAGTTGTGCCCGCGCACGGCGTACGAGGTGGTGACCGGTGGGCCCGGCGACCCGGGCATGACGCCGACGCTCTTGGAGCAGATGTTCCGGCTCCGCTACAAGGTCTTCCATCAGCAGCTCGGCTGGGAAGTCAGCGGTGAAGGAGGGCTGGAACGCGATGAGTTCGACGATCTGAACCCCGTCTACGCCATCGCGGTACACCGCGCCAGCCATGCGGTGGTGGGCTGCGTCCGACTTCTGCCCACCACCGGCCCGCACATGCTTCGTGACGTCAAAGCCTTCCAGCCCGCCCTTGCAGGCCGTCGATCACCGTGCTCTTCCCGTATCTGGGAGATCAGCAGGCTGGCCGGCTCCTCACCGGTCGGCCCCGGCTCGTCGACCGACACGATTTCGCGGCCTGCAGCGGCCGGATTCGGCCCCGCCCCGCGGGCCCTTCTGGCTGCGGTCGGTGCTTATGCGGCAGGCCACGGGATAGAAGAATTCGTCACCCTTTCAGGCCTCAGTGTGGAGCGCCGAGGCAATGCCAGCGGCATCCCGAGCACCCGACTGGGACTCCAGCGGCCCACCCGGATCGGGACCGTGCTGTGCACCGCGTACAGCGTCTCCGCCGCCGCCCTGGCCGCACTCGCCTGACGGCTCTGCCCGCCGAGCAACCTGCGGCGCAGCAACTCGTGTTATACCGCTCCCATGCCCGACCAAGAGAAGCGGTGCAGACCACGCAGAATCATTCAGGCGGCAGCCCTGATCATGCTGATCGCTGCGATGACGGCGCTCACGTCGACGACGGCGGTGTCGGCATCGACATCGTCCTGCGCATCGCCCGCAACACTCTCGACCCGGTCCGTGCGGTGAAGCCCAGCTGTCATTTCGTCCCGCCGCTCCTGCCGCCGCAGCGTTGACGCTTCGCGGACCGGCACTGCAAAGGTTTTGGCGACGTCGGGTGGGGGCGGTGCGGATGCACCGCCCCGTGTCGTTTGTTACGGCTTGTCAGGCATGGCGAGCCGCTTGGCGATCTCGGTCTTGACCGTCTCGTGCAGCTCGTCCGACGTGAGGCCGAGGCTGCGCAGAATCTGCGCGGCCGGGCTTTCCTCGGCGCGGATCAGGCCCAGCAGCGTGTGTTCCGTGCCGACCCAGTCGTGGCCGAGGTCGGCCGACGCGCGGCGTGCCTGCTCGATGGCCTCCTTGCTCTCCGGCCGGAACGCGATGTGACCCCGCAGCGCCTTCTTCCCGGCCGGCGGCATCGCTTCCTCGATCGCGTCGCGGATGCGTTGCTCCGATTCGGTTTTCGCCACCAGCACCTCATATGCCAGGCCCCGCGGTTCGCCGAGCAGGCCGAGCAGCATGTGTTCGGTGCCGATGAAGTCGTGCTTGTGCGTCCGGGCGGCCTCCTGCGCCAGCACGATGCTGTGCCGGTTCAGGTTGGTGAACCGCTCGAATGCGGCGGGCGTGTGGCGTTGCTGGGCGGCTTGCTTGGACACTCCGATGGCGTCGCCGATCTCGGTCCATGACGCGCCGGTCTGCTTGGCCTTGCTGACGTAGTGGTCGATGAGCTGGTCACCGAGGTCGGACAGTGTCTGGGCGCGAAGTCGCGCCTCGCTGATGCGGGCCAGTTCGTCGGCGCCGGGGAGCTCCTCGTCGAGCCGGGCGATCAGGTCGGCAAGGCTGATGTCGAGTGGACTCATGCGTCAATCGTAAGTTGACGATCATTCGTCGTCAACTTGTAATTGACGCTTGCCTGTTCTGGCCTGAAGGGCGGCGAGTCGGTCGAACGACGTGGCAGGTTCAGTCAGTTACCGCTTCGTGCCTGCTGTCCGCGCTGCCCACACGCATGCTTGGATGCACTTCGCGCTCGATGCGCGGCATGATCTCCGGGATGTAGATCTTCTGGATGGCGTCACCGGCATCGTGGGCCTCCCAATGGGCGCGGCTGGCCCAGTGCTCGACCAGGACGAAGCGGCCGGGTTCCTCGTGTGACTGGTATGCCTCCCAGCTGACGCAGCCGTCTTCTGCCAGGCACAAGGGGCGCATCCGGGACAGGGCGTCGGCAACGGGGTCGACGTTGCAGCTCTCGGGGACCCGGATGATGACGATGAGGTCGAACAACGTATTCCTCAGGTGGGTGTTGAGCCTCCACCGCTGACGCGGAGGTTCGGACAACCAGCAGGGTAAACGATCTTGCATCGCTCGTTCCGGCCTGTACCGGGGCTACTGCTGTCGTCTCGGCCCGGACCATGCGCACAGGTGGGACCAGCGAACTGCTTCCTGCCGGGCCGAAACCGGGTCTTGCGGGGGTGATGGGGCGGGCGTGACGATGGCGACATGACGCAGCCGGGTGAGGACGTGGGCAGCAGACACAGCGGTCATGACGGGAACATCGGGCACAGCGGGCGGGGTACGGCGCGGCGTACGGTGCTCGGCGCGGCCACGGTCGGTGCGGCGGCTCTCGGACTGCCGTCGGCAGCGGCGATGCCGTCGGCGGCGGCCGGATCCGCACAGTCCGGACCGGCGCAGCCCGGAGGGCCCGCCCGCCGTCGGCCCACCGAACAGCCCCCTTCGCGTGAACTCCGGGCACTTCTGCGGGAGATCGACCCGCGCCGCATCGAGGCGACGGTGCGTAAACTGGTCTCCTTCGGCACCCGGCACACCCTGTCCACCCAGGACGACCCCGTACGCGGCGTCGGCGCGGCCCGCGACTGGCTCCTCGCCGAGCTGCGCCACTGCGCACAGGCCTCCGGCGGCCGGATGACCGTGGAGCTCCAGTCGTACGTACAGCAGCCCGCGGCACGTATCCCGGTGGCGACCAGGATCAGCAACGTCGTTGCCACGCTTCGGGGTTCGGTGACGCCCGACCGGATCTATGTGGTCTCGGGGCACTACGACTCGCGGAACAGCGACCCCATGAACGCGACCGACGACGCACCCGGCGCCGACGACGACGCCTCCGGCGTGGCCGTCGCCCTGGAGCTGGCCCGGGTCTTCGCGACCCGGCGGCCGGCCGCGACCGTGGTGTTCGCGGCGGTGGCGGGCGAGGAGCAGGGGCTGTACGGGTCCGGGCACATGGCCCAGACGTACCGGGGCCGGCAGGCCGACGTGCAGGGCATGTTCACCAACGACATCGTGGGGAGCCCCACCGCCGAGGACGGCTCGCGCGACCCGCACACGATCCGGCTGTTCGCCGAGGGGGTGCCGACCTCGGAGACGCCGGAGCAGGCCGAGATACGCCGCTCGGTGGGCGGCGAGAACGACTCGCCCTCGCGCCAGCTGGCCCGGTTCGTCCGGGACACCGCCGAGAACGACGCGACGGGGATGCGGGTGCGGGTGGTGTACCGCCGCGACCGCTACCTGCGCAGCGGCGACCACATCCCGTTCCTCCAACAGGCCTATCCGGCAGCGCGGTTCACCGAGCCCGCCGAGAACTACGCACACCAGCACCAGGACGTCCGGGTGGTGGAGGGCAAGCAGTACGGGGACCTGCCCGAGTTCTGCGACTTCGGCTTCATCGCCCGGGTGGCCCGGGTGAACGCGGCCGCCCTGTGGTCGCTCGCCCAGGCCCCCGGCACACCGCGCGGCGTGAAGATCCGTACCGCAGCCCTCGGCAACTCCACCGAGCTGGTGTGGGAACGCGGCCCGGAGCCGGACCTCGCCGGGTACGAGGTGGTGTGGCGGGAGACCACCGATTCGGAGTGGACCCATGTCATCCCGGCCGGGAACGTGACCCGGCACACCGTCAACCTGTCCAAGGACAACGTATTCTTCGGCCTCCGCGCGCTCAACCGCTCCGGCCTGCGCAGCCCGGTCGCTTTCTGCGGGCCCCAACCGTGAGGATGACCCGCCGGCCAGAACCTAAGGGAAGGCGTAGCGCCAGTTGTTGCTGGGGTGGTGGTGGCCAGGGGGATACTCGTGCACCGCTTCGCCGACGAAGGTGAAGCCCACCGCGCGGCAGACTGCGTTCGAGGCCGTGTTCGTCACGCGGGGGAAGGCGTGGGCGGCCGGGCGGCGATGCGCCGGCGGGAGGGCGGCCAAGAGGGCGAGGAGAGCGCAGACGGAGGCCGTGGCCCAGCCTTGGCGCTGGTGCTCCGGAAGGACGCCCCAGCCCACCTCGAAGATCGGCTCTCCATCGTGCTCCTTCGGAACGAAGGAGACCGTGCCCACGGTGTTCCCCGCTGGGCCCTCCACACGGAACACCCGGCCCTCGTGCGGCGCTTGCGCGCTCATCGCCGTCCAGCGGCGATGACGGGCGAGAAGTGCGGTGTCCGATTCCGGGCCGCCCAGGTGTGCCGTCATGTCCGGGGTGTTGCGGCGGCGGAGCAACCAGAGGTCAACGTCCGACCAGGGCTGGAGGCGGACCGGGCGTGTTGTGTCCATGCGATGAGAGAACACCTCGGACGAGCATTCCGCACCCGGATTTCGACGTCGAGCGGCGATGGTGGTCCGCATCGGCTCGCACCGCGGTTCCGGTCGGTCCTGCTCGGCTAGCCCACCCACCCCCGCAACAACCTCTCCCGCTCCGCCGCCCGAGGCGACCCTCCCTCCCATGCGCGGCCCCACTCCGAGATCGCCGCCAGCGTGGTGGCCATCGTCGCGGCGCCCTCCGTGAGGCGGGACAGGAGGGCTCGGGAGAGGTCGACCTCAGCAGGGGAGTAGCCGACGGCCGCGGCCGTGTAGGCCGTCAACTCGTGGTCACCGTCGGATGATTCCACGTGCACCGTCATCGTCGGCGGGGCATCGCCCGTCTGGCCCGGGCCCATGGGCACAGCCAGGTTCATCACCATGTCCAGAGCCAGGTTCTTGACCACGTCGGCCTGCCGCCTCAGGGATTTCACGGGGAAACCCGCCACCGTCAGGGCGCGTACGTCCTCCCACAGGTAGAGGCCGGACTGGCCGTCGCCGAGGGCCACCACGCCCTCGGGGGTCAGGCGTACGCCGGGAGCCAGACCGGATGGCTTCGCGCCCACGTACACGTCGCCCTCGGCGATCCAGAACAGGCCCACCATGGCCATGGGTTGCTCACTTCTCCCGGCGACGGCATTGCCGTCGTGTCACACGTCGAACGATCAGGTCGTCCCCCGTAACGCGCGAAGGATCCGGGAAGTTCCCGCTTTCGCCATCGGCCGGGGGGCGGCTACATCGGCGGCCCGCCGACCCGCTCGGCCCGGCGGACCAGCTCGTTCCCGAGCCGGGTGCGTTCGTAGCGGACCTCGTGGCCGTACCGGATGCCGGCGAGCAGACCCGCGTCGCGCATGGCGAGGAGGTGCTTGGAGGTGCCGCCCGGACTCAGTCCGTGGAGCCGGGCCAGTGTGGTGGTGGATGCGGGACGGTCCAGCCGGGCCAGTAACAACGCGCGGGTCCGTCCGAGCAGTCGGGCGAGGGTGTCCGGCGGCGCGCTCGGGCGCCACAGGTCGGCGATGCCCCGTGCCGGGTAGGCGATCGCGGGCTGCCACGGCTCGTCGGCTATCGCGATCACCGCAGGCCACAGGTAGACGCTCGGCATCAGCACGATGCCTCGGCCGCGCGGTTCGGCAGTGAGGTCCACGCCGTCGTCCACGATCACGGTGCCGTCCTGCCAGGTGATCCGCGGGTCGATCCGGTCGAGCATCGGGCGCAGTCCGTGGTCGGTGAGCTGCCGCGACCGGTGGGCCACGTCCGTGTCGAGCACGGCCTGGATGCGTGGCCAGAACGGCGCGACGAGCTGCTCCCACGCGGCGTGCAGTTGATCGGCGAGCAGGTCACGGGCGGTGGCCGGATCG
Organism: Streptomyces sp. NPDC002536; assembly: GCF_053594995.1. Taxonomy (NCBI): domain Bacteria; kingdom Bacillati; phylum Actinomycetota; class Actinomycetes; order Kitasatosporales; family Streptomycetaceae; genus Streptomyces; species Streptomyces sp. NPDC002536. The sequence goes on along the minus strand of NZ_JBSFWU010000038.1, from coordinate 38,061 downwards.
GCGAGCATCGCATCGACGGTCTCCGATGCCGCTCCCCGCAGTGTTGCCTGACATCTCATCAGTTCCTTGGCCACCTGCGTCGTGGGCGTCGACCGGATCTCCGCCAGCTGGTCGTGGAACGTGGGCGCCGGCGTGCGCGGCGGAGGGGCGAGGAAGCCGGGGACCGATCCGCGCAGCGGATTGACCGCAAACAAGGGTGTGAGATGCAGTCGAGCGGCTTCGCCGGCTGTTGCCGCGTACCAGGACTCGTGGTGCAGACGCGCGCGCGGGTCGATCAGCGTTCGCACGGCCTGCAGCGTCTCCCAGGCCGGGGACCAGGCGAACCGGACGCGGCCGAGATCCTGGCGGCTTGTCGCGAACATGACCACCTGTCGAAGATGCGCCCGTGGGCAAATCTTTTGCAGGCAGCGTGCGTTGAGCGCATCGTGGGCCGGTGCTCACGGCCACACGGGGGGATGCGTCATGGGGAGCATGGGTCAGTCGGGCACCGGGCCCGGGGCGATCGCCCCGGACGGAAGCCCCGTGGAGTTCTTCGCGCTCTTCGGGGCCAGGGACGAACCGGCGATCGTGCACCGGGCGATCCCCGAAGGGGCGACGATCCTCGACCTGGGCTCCGGCGCCGGCCGGGTCGCCCACGAACTCGTCGCGCTCGGGCATTCCGTGGTGGCAGTGGACGAGTCCCCGGAGATGCTCGAACACGTCCGCACCGAAACGGTCTGCGCCCGCATCGAGGATCTGCGGCTCGACCGGCGGTTCGACGCCGTACTGCTCGGCTCCTTCCTGCTCAACTCGGCCGACGAGAGCCTGCGCCGCCGGTTCCTGGACACCTGCCGGATCCATCTGCGGCCGCACGGTGCGGTACTGATCTGCCGCGCCGTGCCGCAACCGTTGTCCGCCGTCGGGCCCACCGAGAGCGGCGGAGCGGTCATCGCGGTCGCCGATGTGCGCCGCCTCCGCGACAACCTGGTCGTCGCCACCGTCGAGTACCGGATGGACGGCCGGACCTGGCAGCAGGAAATCACCAACCACGAGCTCGACGACGCGCAGCTCGTCACCTGCCTGCACGAGGCGGGCCTGGAGTTCGACACCTTCCTCACCGAGGACCGGACCTGGGTCCGGGCAACCCTCTGCCAGGCGGGTGGCTGAGGGTGGGCTACCAGCGTCAGTACCGCAACGACTCGTTCGAGTACCTCAAGAGACTTCGCCGCCGCAGCGCGACGGGCATCGTCCAACTGCCCTGGGGCGGCTGGTGCGTGAGCGATGCCGAAATGGCACAGGTGTTGCTGCGCGGCCCGGAGTTCAACTCCGGCAGATCGGGCTTCTTCGGGGACCTGCTGCCGACCCGTTCCGCGCAGGTCGAGGTCGGCCACGCGGTACGGAACCTCCTGCGGGCGCACGTACCGCAGTACCGCGAAGCACTCACCGTCGAGACGGCCCGACTGCCGCCGACCACGCCATGGCCGACCACGGCGACCGACCTCGTGTACCGCTGTCTGGCCGATCTGCTCCTGCACCCGGACACCCCGCCGCGGGTCCGGCGCCTGATGAACAGGGCCGTGCACGGCGGAATCGTGTTCCAGGCCCCACGCGTGTGGCAACGGGCACGCGCGGAACTCCTGCGCGCCAAGTTCGTCGGGGCGGTCACCGAACAGGTCGGACACCGCCGGGAAAACGGTGCGGACGAACCCCGCGATGTCCTGGACGCCGTGCTCGGCGCCTGCCCGGACGAGTTGACGGACCGGACCGTGGCCGAGGTCTTCCTGACGATGTACCGGTCGATCGTGGCACCCGTCAGCGCCTCACTGGCGTGGGCCGTCCTGCTGGCCTTCTCGCACCACGCATCGGATTCCCCACTGCCGTGGCAAGCGGACTGGATCGTACGAGAAGCACTTCGGCACCGCCCGATGGTGTGGATGGTCGGCCGTTCCGTTCCCCGCCCCACTGAATTCGGCGGCGTCCCGTTCCAGGCGGGCGACACCATCTCGGTCAGCCCCTACCTGCTGCACCACGACGAAGAAGGCTGGACCGACTGCGAGGTGTTCCGCCCCGAACGGTGGGCGGAACCGGCCCCGCACGGTCCCTACATACCGTTCGGCGCAGGCCCTTTCACCTGTGCCGGCGCAGCGGTGGCACACGTGCTGATGACCGAAGCGCTGACAGCCCTCACCGGCGACGCCCGCCTGACCATCACCGGCGCAGACCTGCGCCCGGCCATGATCGAGGGCGCCGTCCCCCGTTCCTTCACGGTGCACCGCACCGTGAAGCAGGTCCACGAAACCGGAGGGAGGTGAGCGAACATGGCTGCTCTGCTGCACCGAGTCCTCAACCGCAAGCCGGCCGTACGGTGGGAATGGCCGTAAACACCGGCCGGTGAACCGGCTCGGCGGGCTCACACGGCGAACTCTCGGACGTGTGAGCCCAACGAGCCATTCCGTGCTCAGCGTGGGAGCCGACGATACGCGTCGACGTAGTTGCGCAGCAGGGCCTGGTGGGTGCCGTTGATGACCTGCCGCTGCCGTGCGACGCGTTCCTCGCGTTCGGCGTCGCTCTCGCCGTAGGGGTAGCCCTCGTTGAGCCCGATGACGAGCGCGCACTCCTGCCCGGTCGCGGTGGCCTCGTCGCGGTAGCGGCGCGCCAGCGTGAGCAGCTTGCCGTCGTCGTTGCCCTTCGCCGGGACCATGGCGACGAAGTCCACGCTTCCCTTGAGGGGTTGGGGACTGCCGACCGCCTGTCCCGCGCACACGTCCGTGATCTGCTCCCAAGCTGCCTTGCCGGTGGCCGGGGTTCTGGGCCGGGCCCGACCACTTCCCCGCGGCAGCGGTCTCAGCAGTGGCCCAGCACGTTGATCACCCGGCCATTGGGATCGCGAACGAAGAACCGCCGCACCCCCCACTCTTCGTCCTGCAGGGGATGAAGGATCTCCGCACCGCTGTCTCGCATGACTGCGTAGGCCGCATCCACGTCGTCCACTTCAACGCTCATGTCGGGAGTGACCGGGGCGGTCTTGTCGGCGGCCATGAGGCTCACTTGCGCCGCCGGACTGGACGGGGAGGCCATCGTCATGATCCAGCCGTGGTTCATGACCTCCTCGAAACCCAGCAGGCCATAGAACTCGCGGCTCTCTTGGACAGCCTCTGACTGGATGTTGGGCACGACACGACGAACGGCCATCGACGGCTCCAGGTGAGAACGTGCGAGTTCCAGGACTCCCCAGAAGTACTACGACTCATCCGTCGCCGCACCTGGGAAAGGGGCGCGTATTCGATCCCGGTAAATCTGTTCCACCTATTTTGATCACCGTCGAAACACTTGGTGGCACGGTTCTCGCCAGGCCACTCTGGCGTCGTCAGAAGCGGTGCCGGGCCGGTCCCGGTACCACCCTTCGGTGAAGGAGACGACAGATGAAACTCCGTGGATCACTTGCCGCCACGGCGGTCCGGCGTGCACCCCGGCTCGGCCTTGCGGCCGTAGCCCTGGCCGGCGCCCTCGCCTGCTCTGCGGTCACCCCGGCAACGGCCGCTCCCGAGCGGATCCAGGGGTGCGGCTGGAACGAGAGCAGGAACGGCGAACGGGCCTACTACGAGCACTGCGCCACGAACACCAATGTGTGGATCCAGGTCAAGCGGTGGCCCCGGGGCGACTACCACCGCTGCGTGGGACCGGGACGCACCAACCTGGACCTCGACGCCACCGGCGCCTGGTACGACAGCAACTACCAAGGCGGGCTCTGCTCCCACCCGGGGGACACCGGTCCCTGACAGGGGCGCGGCCGTCGCGGCCGGCACGCACCGCCCGGCACGTACCGCCCGGTCCTGTGGAGGGGACGGGCGGTACGGCCGGATTCGGGTCTCTGCAAGCGCGCCGTGCCCTACGCTCGGCCTACGACCTGTGTGTGGGAAACGGTGGACGGTGGAGGGCCTCGTGGACCTGATTGCACCTGAACTACTCATGGCCCTGGCCGGAGGCACCGCAGGTGCGGCAGGGGAGCAGATCTGGACGTCCCTGCGGGACCTGGCCGGACGACGGCGGTCGGGCGGAGAGCCGGGCGACCAGAGCGAGTTGACCGCCCTGGCCGAGGCGCCTGACAACGAGAAGCGCGCCATCGAGCTGGCCGGGGTACTGGCTCACCGCGCCCGGCAGGACCCCGCATTCGCCCAGGCCCTCGCGGTCTGGCGGCGGGAGGCCGAAGCTCTGGAGGGCCCCCGGACCGGTGCGGGCGATGTGCACAACGAGGTCTCCGGAGGCACTCAGAACACCGTCGTCCAGATGCGGGACGTGCACGGCTCCATCACCTTCGGCGGCTGACGATCGTCACCGTTCCGGAGACGCGTCGTGCCCCTGTGGTCTACTGTGACTGACGTGTCAGAAGGAGTCGAACCCTGCTCGCTCGCAACCGAGTTCACTGCGGCGCTCGCTCGTCAGCAACAGCTCGCCGAGCGCCGTGAGGAGATCGTGACCAGGCTGCACGACGAGGTCGAGCGGCTGCGCCAGGGCGAGATGGAGACGGCGCTCGATATCGTGCGCCACTCCCTGATCCGGCTTCACGACCAGATCCTGCGCCAGGCCGAACACGTCACCGGCCCGCTCAGCGTCGACGAGCTGCGTGCCCTGCTGACCGCGCTGGCCGACGAGGCGGCGGACACCGTGGCCAGGACCGGCGCAGAGCGGTACGTGCCCCGGCCCGGCGAGCCGTTCGACATGGCGTTGCAACGTCCGGTGGACCGCGTCGCCGCCGAAGGTCCCGAGGCGGACCGGACGGTGGCGCGCGTCGTGGCGGCCGGATTCGTCCAGGGGGAACGGGTTGTGCGCAAGGCCGACGTCGTGGTGTCCCGGTGGGAACCGGACACTCCGTAGACGTCTCCTTCTCCGGCGGCCTCACAGGGCATGACGCACCAGGACAACAGACGGACAACAGACAGACAGCAGACGGACAACAGACGGGACGGGCGCAAGCGCGGGCGTCCCGGTGGCGGGAGACCCTATGGCCGTGTACGGCATCGATCTGGGGACCACTTACTCCTGCGTCGCACGGATCGACGACGTCGGCAGACCGACCGTGCTGCGCAACATCGAGGGGGCGGACACCACGCCGTCCGTCGTCTACTTCGAGAGCGCCGACAGCGTCGTCGTGGGACAGAGTGCCAAGGACGCCACCGTCCTCGACCCCGACCACGTCGTACAACTCGTCAAGCGCGACATGGGCGATGTGGTGCCGCGCGAGTTCCACGGCCGCACCTACACACCCGAGGAGATCTCCGCTCGCATCCTGCGCAAACTCGTCGAGGACGCGAAGGCCACCGGCGGTGAGGAGGCGCGCGACGTGGTGATCAGCGTGCCCGCCTACTTCGGGCTCGCAGAGCGGGACGCCACCCGCAAGGCCGGCGAGATCGCCGGCCTGCGCGTCCTGGACGTGGTCGCCGAGCCCATCGCGGCCGCGCTCGACTACGGGGCCCTGGAAGGAAACGAAGGGGACGAGGAGCGTGGTGACCGCGCCGTCCTCGTGTACGACCTGGGCGGCGGCACCTTCGACACCACCGTGCTCACGCTGCGCGGGCGCGAGTTGACCGTGCTGTGCACGGACGGTGCGAAGGAGCTGGGCGGCAGCGACTTCGACGACCGCATCGTCGTGCACCTGGTGGAACGGTTCCGCGAGCGCTTCCCGGACGCCGACGACCCGCTGTCCGACCCCCAGTCCGAGACGCAGCTGCGCAAGGACGCCGAGGAGGCGAAGAAGGCGCTGTCGTTCCGCGAGCGCTACACCGTCCGCGTCATGCACCAGGGCAGGGTCGAAGCGGTGGAGCTGACCCGGGGACTGATCGAGGAGCTGACCCGCGACCTGCTCGACCGCACCGTCGACATCACTCGCCGCACCGTCGAACTGGCCGCGGAGCGCGGAGTGTCGTCCTTCGATGATGTGCTGCTCGTCGGCGGCGCCACCAAGATGCCCGCCGTCGCCGCCGCCCTGCGCACCCAGTTCGGCTTCGAGCCCCGACTGCACAACCCCGACCTCGCGGTGGCCCGCGGCGCCGCGTTCTACGCCCTCGACCGGGCCGCGTACATGCTTTCCAGCGGCGAGTTCGCCGACGGGCGGGCACCGGACGTACCGGAGACCGGCCTTGCTCACCGCCCCTACGCAATCTCCACCGTCGCCTCGCGCGGTTACGGCATCAAGGTCACGGACATCGACACCGGCCGGGAGTACGTGACCCACCTCGTGCACGCCAACGACGTCCTGCCGGCGTCGGTGACCGACGATTTCTACACCCTCCGTGACGGCCAGCGGCAGGTCCGGATCCAGGTGATGGAACAGGCGGGCGCGGTGGAGTCGGAGGAGCCGGAGCACAACACCGTCGTCGCGCAGGGGACGTTGAAGATCCCGGCCGGCAAACCCGCGCGCTGGCCCTTCCAATGCGTGTTCACCCTCGACGCCTCCGGGCTCCTCGCCGTCGTCGCCACCGAGCAGGAGTCCGGCGAGCAGATCGAGATCTCCGTTCAGATCGGAGGCCTGTCACAGGAGGCGGTCGACGAGGCGCGGGTCACGATGAGCCGCCAGCGGATCGGCTGATCGCCGGCAGGACGGGGGAACACGCTCGTGGCTTTCGACGAGTCGCGATACCGGCGCGAGGTGCTCGACGCCGGGCTGCCCGTGACCGAGGACCTGCGCACGCGCTACCAGTTGCCGCAGAACCTCGACGGGGCTGCGGTCGCCGAGGCGGTCGCCGCGGTCCGCGCCTGCTGGCGCCGGAGCCGGGCCCGGCTCAAGTACCGTGCCGTGATCGAACAGTTGGAGGCCGGGTACCTCTCCCACCGGCCGCTGCTGGACGCGGCCGCCGCCGGGGATCCGGGGCCACTGCGGGCCGCCCTCGAAGCGCACGGCCGACGTACCGAGTCCGGGCGGGCCCGGCTGCGCGCGGTCCTGGAGGAGGCGGCAGGCGGGCTCGGCATGCTCGCCGAGACCACGGTCGCGGAGATCGCCACAGCCCACCGGGTCCGCGAGGATCAGGTACGGGAGCTGCTGCCCGCCCTCGGGCTGCGGATCGCCGAGCCCGACCCGCTGCCGCGGTCGGTGCCGCACCCCGCGTATGCGCGCTGCGCCGGCCACTTGGAGGTGCTGGGGCTGCGGCACCTCGGCGACTTCTTCGCGACGGGCACGCCCGGCGGGCGTGCCGGAGAGCCCTTGCACGTCTTCGGCGTGTTCCCGGCCGGCCCGTCGACCGTCGAGGCGGCGGCGCAGCGCTGGGGCCGGCTGCCGCACGGCGCTGCGCACACGGCGGCCCAGGCCGTGGTTGCCGCCGTCCGCGGCGTGCTGACCGCGCAGGGGCCGGAGGGACTCGCCCGGATCCTGCTCCATGAGCTGGCGACGCCGCTGCGGACGCGGCATGCCGCCCGCGCGACCCCGGCCACGCTTCTCGCCCACGCGGTGGAAGAGCTGTCCGTCGCCGAGGACGACGCCCGACGGCTGGTGTTCGCGGTGCTGCACGAGACGGCCGGGGATCCGGTGTCGGAGCGGCTGCGCCGCCTGGTCGCGGACGGGCGGCTTGCCGAGGCGGCGGCCGTGGCGGACCGGTTGCCGCCGGGCTCGCTCGCCGAGGACGTCCACGCACTCGTCGGTCATGTGCGCGGGAAACTCGCCGAGGCGCGCAGCCTGGTCGACCGCGCGCGCCGACTGCCGCCGACCGAGGCGGACCGCGCCTGGGACCTGCTGGAACAAGCGGAGGCTGCAGTCCGCGACCTGCCGGGTGTCGACGCCGTGCGCCGGGGCCTCGCGGTCGGCCCGGTGTCCGGGCTCACTGCGACCTGCGACGGTCCGGGCGTCACGGTCCGGTGGCGGCCCTCGCCGTCCACGGCCGGCGAGCCCGAGTACGTGCTGCTGCGCACCGAGCGGCGCCCGCCGCACGACGCGGCCGACGGCACGGTGCTGCCGCTGGCGTCGCCGCGTGTCACGTCCTATGCGGACGGCGTACCGCCGGCCTGCGTCCCGCTGTACTACGCGGTCGCCGTGCGCCGCGCCGCCGAACCCGGCAGCACGCCCTCGCCGCTCATGGTGAGCGGGCCCGTCGTGCACTGGCCCGAGGTCACCGACGTCCGCCTGCGCCCCCGGGACGGTCGGATCACCGCCGACTGGACCTGCCCGGACCGTGCCCGGTCCGTCGAGGTCGTCCGCACCGCGCCCGACGGCGAGGAGGTGTCGGTCGCCGCCCGCCGCGACGGCTTCACGGACGGTGGGCTCGCCAACGGCACGACGTACGGCTATCGCATCCGTGTCGTCTACCGCACCGACGACGGACGGACCGCGCGCACGGGGGGCATCCGGCGCACCGCCACGCCGCTCGCGCCGCCCGAGCCGGTCACCGGCCTGGACATTCGCCTCGTGGACGGCGGCTTCTCGGCGCACTTCGACCCGCTGCCGGGTGGCGAGGTGCGCCTGTACGGCTTCGACGACGTGCCCCCGTGGCCGGCCGGCACCCGGCTGCGCGCGGCGGAGCTCCCCGGGCCCGGGCGTCCGATCAGGGCGCAACCCACCCCGGACGGGCTGCGGTTCGTGCCGCCGGACCGGCCCACCATGGTGCTCGCGGTGACGGTCGCCGGGGACGATGCCGTCGTAGGAGCACACGCCGCCGCCGCGCCTGCGCTCGGCAACCCCACGCTCGTCCGGCACGGCGGCACGGGCGTGACCGTCGTCTTCGACTGGCCGCCGGACGCGCACGAGGTCGAGGTCACGTGGCGGATCACCGGGGAGCCGGGCAGCCGGCGCCGAGCCGTCACCCGCTCCGCCTACCGGCACGAGGGAGGCCTGCGGCTGCCGGTCGCCGACGGCGCCGGGGTGGAGGTCGAGGTGCGGCCGATCGCCCTGCTCGGAGGGCAGCCCGTGTACGGCCAGCCGAGCACGACGGGGCTGCCACCGCGCGCCGAGGCCGACTACCGGCTGGAGCAGCACGGCCTGCCCGGACGTCGCACGGTCACCGCCGTGTTCACGGCCCGCGCCACCGTACGGGCCGAACGACTGCTGCTGGTGCGGTCGCACGGCCCGGTCTGGCCGCTGGAGCCCGACGACGGAGACGTCCTCGCAGAAGCCGTCGACGTCACGCTCGGCCCGGGGAAGGGCCTGAAGCTGTCGGCGCGCCTCGCCCGTGGCCCGGGCGGCTGGCTGCGCTGCTTCGCCGTCGGCGAGCAACTCGTGCTGCGCGACCCGCCACAGCACACGCTCAAGGCCACCCGGAGGGAGTGGACATGAAAATGCCCTGGCGCCGCACCTGGGTGTGCCCGCACTGCTTCCGGAACATCTCCCGGGCGCAGATCGCCTACGTCTGCGCGAGCCGCGCCGCCTGCGCCGAGGACCGGGGCCTCGCGTCCGCCGACCCCCGGGCCGGTTCTGCGGTGTGCGGCACCTGCGGCCGTACCACCACCCGGCTGCGTTGCACCAGTTGCACAGGGCGGTTGCCGGAAGGCTATCTGCGCACTCCCGGCAAGCTGGTCGCGCTCGCCGGACCGGTCAGTTCCGGCAAGAGCACCTACATCGGCGTCCTGGTGCACGAACTGCTGCATCGCCTCGGCGCCGAACTCGACGCTGCGCTGCTCCCCTGCGACGACGACACGATGGCCGACTACCACGAACGGTACGAACGGCACCTGTACGAGGAACAGCACACCGTCCCCAAGACCGCCGAGCACGACACCGGCCGGCCCCTCGTGCACCGCCTCAGCCGCACGCGTCGGGGCCGCTTCGGACGCACCCGCAAGCAGGTGCTGACCCTGGTCTTCCTCGACACCGCCGGTGAGCACTTCGCCTCGCGGGACCGCATGGAGACCCAACTGCGCTACTTCGCCGCGGCCGACGCCGTCGTCGTCCTCGTCGACCCGCAGGACCTGCCCGGAGCACCGGTGAAGGACGGCGACGGGGTGCCGGGCCGGTCGGGTGAAGTACTCGCCCGGGTGCTGGGACACCTGGGCGGTGGCGGGACGGTGACCGTGCCGGTCGCCGTCGCCTTCACCAAGGCCGACCTCTTGTGGCCGCACCTGCCGGACAACTCCGCGCTGCACCGCACCCGTTGCCCCGGCCCCGTCTTCGACGCCGACGACCGGGCCGCCGTCCACGCCGAGCTGCGGGCCCTGCTGCGGCGCTGGCAGGAACACCAACTCGACGCGCGGCTCCAGCAGTTCTGCGCCGACTACCAGCTGTTCGCGCTGTCCACGCTCGGTACCGCGCCCCGGCAGGGCGGCGGCCTCGGACTCGGCGGCGTCGTACGCCCGCACCGGGCCGAGGACCCCCTGATGTGGCTGCTGCACCGTTTCGGTGCCCTGGATCGTGGACGGGGATGACGCGTATGGCAGGACAGGCGCACTACACCTCCGCCCCGCCCTCGACCGACGCACCCCACGGGGGCTTCCGCTTCACCGCGGTCTCCCCGGCGGCCCGCCCTGCACTCGAGGTCCTGCGCCCGCTGACGGGATACGCGCGGCCTCCGGGGCGGGACCGGCATCACCCCTTCCCCGTGGCCTTCGCCTACGACCGGCCGGACGACGACGTGGCCGTGCTGACCCGCACCGTCTTCACCGGCCAGGACTACAGCGGCCGTTGGGGCAACCACTTCTGCCACGCCGTGTACGCCACCCCCGACGAACTGGCCGGTCTGCGCCCCGTCGAGCTCTGGGACAGCCCCGACTGGGCCCCGGCACCGACGTGCGACGGCGACCTGCTCGACCTCATTCAGCTCGTTCCCGGCAGCGCCGTCGGGCCCGGCCGTGCGACCCGCTTGCTGGCCGGCACCGGCGCTCGCGGCGTCCGCCTCCTGGAGCGGCTGCTCACCGTGGTCCTGCGCGCGCTGGTCGGCGAGGGCCCCGGTGCCACCCTGGTCTCCGCGGACCCCGACCGTGTCGTCGACTGGACGGCCGCCGCCTCCTATCCTCTGCCCGTCGGTCTGGCCGCCCGCCTGACGTTCACGACGTACACCGCCCGGCCGCAGGACGACCACCATCATCTGACCGGGACCCGGCCGGAGAACGGGGAGGGGGTGATGGGTCCCGTGTTCCACCTCGACCGGCTGACCTGGGACGGGTGTCCGGAGCCCGGCCCGGCGGCACGGTTCCTGGCAGGGGCGTTGGGGAGCGGGCGCCTCGACGTCCTGGACGCCGTCGCCGAACTGTGGGACGCGGGCTCCGCGGACGATGTCGGCGCAGGCGTACGGCGGTTGCGGGCCGCGTGCGCCCTGCTCGCGCCGGACACCGACGCCGAGGCCTTCGGAGGCGACGGCTCCCCGCTCGTGGGCTTCGTACGAGGCGTGGCGGAGCTGCGGCCGCAGGAGGCGGGACTGGCACCCGAGCGTCTGAGGGACGCCGTCGCGCGTCATCTCGCCGGCGGGACGGGGCCGCTCGGCGATGTACGTGCCGCGCTCGCTCCGTTGCCCGAGCCGTACCGGCCGGCCGTTCTCGCCGGGCTGCTCAGCGCCCTCGAAGCCTCCGCCGCACTGCGCACTGCGGCCCTGGACGCGCAGGCGTGTGCCTCTCTCGCCACCCTCGTGGAGGAAGCGCCGGACCTCCTCGCCGCCGGCCCGGCCACCGCGCTGCACGTACTGCGCCGGGCCCCCGGGGAGCCGCGGCCGGCCGCGCTGCGGATCCTGCGGCTGTTCCGGCAGGGGCTGTGGGAGGAAGCGGAGACCTACGAGGCACTGCGCGATCTGGTGCGCGCCGAGGAACCGGAGCCCGAGCGGGCGCCACGGCTGCGGTGGCGGCGCGGGCCGGCCCGGGAGAAGGAGTAGCCGTGCCGAACCCCGTATTGCTGCTCCTGGCGATCGTCCTGCTGGTGGTCCTGGTCGTCTGCTACGGCATCTTCGTCACCCTTCCCAAGCTGGTGTGGGCCCAATTGCGCACCGTCTGGCGGACTTTCGGCCGGGCAGCACGCACCCCGCCCGATCCGCACGGCGAACCGGCCGTCCCCGCCTACCTTCGCGTCACCGCCCCGCGCGACCTGCGGGCGACGTGGTGGGACGGACTCGAACAGCACGAACGGCTGATGGACGACGCCGAGCGGTTCATGGCCGACCGGGTGAGCGGTGCGTTCCGCAGGCCGCAGCAGACCGGGACCGGCGGGCAGGGCTGCCTGATGCTCTTCCTGCGCCCGGCCTTCCTGCTCACGGCCGTCGCCGTTGTGCTGACCGCGACGGCGTTCAGCATCCTTCCGCTGCTGTGTGCGCTGTCGGTGTGGGCGCTGTGCTGTGCACTGTGGAGCCTGTGGTGGGCGGTGGGGGCGGCGGTCGCGTGGACGGGGCGCGCGCTGGCCCGCGGGCCGGCGCCGTGCCCGTACACGGACTGCGGTCGCACCATCGACCGCCCGGTCAGGCTGTGCCCGACATGCCGGGCCCGGCACCGGCAACTGGTGCCGGGCCGGTACGGCGTCTTCCACCACCGCTGCCGCTGCGGCACCCGCCTGCCCGCCGTCCTCGGCGTGCGCCGCCTGGACGCGTGCTGTCCGCACTGCAGGAAGGCGCTGCCTCCTGGATACGAACAGGCGCGTGTCGTGGTGCTCGTCGGGGGCTCGGGCACGCAGCGCGCAGGCGTGCACCGGCAGGGGCTGGTCTCCCTGGGCGCCGCGCCCGGGGCCGAGCCGCCGCTCGTGCGCACGGCCGGGACGCCCGTCCTGTGGTACGACCCGTCCGGTGACGCGTACGGCAGCCAGGAGTCGGCGGCCGCGCTGGACGTACTGCGCCGGGCCCGGGGACTGCTGCTGGTGGTGGACGACCTTGCCGCGCACGGCGATGCTGTGCGCGCCATCACCCGGGTCCTGCACGTCCTCACCGCCCTGCCCCCGCGCCTTCGGCCGCGCCGTCTCGGGCTGCTGTACAGCCGAGCCGTACAGGGCGACGACACCGCCGTGCGCGCGCAGCTGGACGCAGCCGGCGGCGGCCATCTGCTGCGCGCGCTGGACACCTTGGGCATCCCGGTGCGCTGCGTTCCGGCCGCGGCTCTCGGGGGGACGGTGCGGTGGCTCGCCGGTACGGCCGGTACCGCGGGTTCCGGTGAGAGCATGGGGCCTCCGCCCGCGCGCCCACCGGAGAACACCGCGTTCCGCCTTCCCCGGCACCGCGTCGCCCGCCACACCCTGCTGCTCGCCCACTTCGCCGGGTACCTGGTCATACCGCTCGCCCTGACGCTCCTGGAGACGAGCGTCCTGCCGCCGGACGCCTTCTTCGGCCTGCCCGGGAGGTACGACAAGTGGCGGCACCCGCTGACCGGTTCGGTCCGCCGGATCGACCTCACCGCGGCCGCAACCCAGGACTGGCCGAAGCTCAGCGCCAGTTACTCGGCGCCGGGACACCCGCCGTCCGCCGCTCTGCCGGGCCACGCGGGCTACTGGTCGGTCAAAGGATCCCCGCAGAAGAGCAACTGGCTGAGGATGGACTTCGGAATGCCGCTGCCGCTGAGCGAGGTGTCGGTGGACTTCGATCCGGACAGCATCACGTCGTCGTTCTTCTCGCCGGGCTCCGTGGAGGGCCAGGTCGGTATCCGCACGGTCAGCTTTCCGCATGGGCACTCCCACCAGAAGAAGCAGGGCTACTTCACGAAGGAGTACGGCTACGACATTCCCGTCCCGGAGGCCGTCGACTCCGTCCGCCTCGACATGGGCTCCCTGCTCGACAAGGACAACAAGCAGGAACAGCAGCTCCGCCTGCGCGAGTTCACCATCCGCTGGTCCAGCTCCGACGCCCTGCGCCTGCACCCGGCGGACGGCGGACGGCTCACCGTGGAGAACACCACCGCACGCGACCTCGCCATGACCGTACGCCCGCCCCTGCTGCCCGCAGGCTGGCACGCCACCCTTGTCGGACGTCCGCCCCGGATACTGCGGGCGCACGGCACGTACGAGGCGCGCTGGCGGATCACGGCCCCGGAGGGGACCACCGGCCGGGCCCCCATCGCCTACGCCGTCGACATCACCGAGGACGGCCGTACCGTGACGGCACGCTGCCTGGCCCTCCTCACGGCCTCCATGAAAACCGAGCCGCTCTGCTGAAGACTCAGCGGCCACCGGACGACGACGTCCACCGGGATCCGGCGAAGTCGGCCAGGACCGCGGTGAGCCGGGGATCCACGCGCGACGAAAGGCTCATCGGCAGAACGAAGAACCAGCCCTCTCCCATGCGGGAGCGGCGCGGCGGCCGCGGGGCGCCGGCGAGCAGCCGGACCTGGAGCGCGTAGAAGCGTGCGTCCCGGCCCCGGACGATCGCCCGGCGCACGGTGATCTCCTCGACGTGGCGCCACTCGTAGGAGCGTCGCTTGCGCCCGATCACGGAGGTGACGCCGTCCCGGGTCAGCTCCAGCTCCAGCCGCCGCCGCGGCATGAGGAACCCGGCCACGGTGATCAGGGCGCCGACGAAGGGCCAGAAGAGCAGAACCAGCCACGCGGCGGGGTCCTGCCACTGCCCGGACACGCTCAACCGGACGACGAAGACGCTCATGATCGGGCCGAGTACGGCCCAGTGGGCCAGCGGAAGCCTCCGCGACCGGCCGTGGAGGCGGTAGTGGTCCGCCGTGCGTTCCACCGTGAAATGACGGGAGTCCGAGAGCGAGGGGAGAGAGGCCGGCTCGGGGCCGGACGCGGCCGTTCCCTGTTCCTGAGCGCGCCGCTCCGCCAGATGCTCCTGGAGCCTGCGGTTACGGAAGCGGTAGGTGCCGCCCGACACCTGCAGCAGGCCGGCCGTGCGTGTGTCCCTGAGGAACGCCATCAGCGACCAGGGCACCCGGCCCGCCGCCGCGAGGGAGCACCTGGCCAGCATCCAGCGACTCCACGGGCTGAGCAGCACCAGCGTGGCCGAGGCGCCCGCCCAGCCGCCGACCGCCTCTTCCCAGCCGCCGCTCCCGCCGTTCAGCCAGAAGAACGCACCCGCACCGGCTCCGATCAGCGGGGCCACCAGCGTCAGCGTCGTGATGAGCGCACTCTGCTCGCCGCGCAGGAGTTCGTCGGGAGTGGCGGCGTCCACGGTGTCGGCGGGAGCCCCGTACACGATCAGCAGCAGCACGGGCAGCACGCCACCGATGGAGAACCACACCAGGACGGGGCTCCGTACCACGGCGTACAGCGCGAGGAGGAGGACGACGAGGGCGGGACCGCCCGCGAGCGCCGCGAGACGGACCAGCGGGCCCACGCGCGCGTGCCGGTCGAGAGAGCGCAGGGCCCGGACGAAGAGCAGCGGATTCGCGCTGCGCCGCGGCTCGGACAGCCGCTGACCGAACCAGGACGCGGTCACCGACCGCGCCATGGCCGCGAAGACGACTCCGCCCGTCACGGCGTACGTGCCGCTGAGATCACCCAACGGTGAGGCGTCTGCATAGCCCGACATACCCGCCTTGATGAGGAGGGAGAGCAGGATGCCGGTCGCCAGCAGCGCGGGCGTGGCGAGCAGCCGGGGCAGCGGTGCCATGTGCAGCCGCCACCAGGCCAGTTCGGACTCCTCGCGACGGTTCAGCAGCAGCGCCAGGTACGAAAGCCAGGCGCCGGCCCGTTCGGCGTCCCAGGTGCGGGGCGGGTGCAGCCGGCCGGGGTGCGCAGGCAGCGGCGGAAACGCGGCGGGCACGATCCGGTCGAGCAGGAACGCCTCGACGGCATCCCGGGTCGGGAACCGCCCGCGGTCCGCCAACTCGCCCGGATCCGCCGCACGTTGCTCGTACGTCCGGCGTACCAGCCACACCATCAGCGGACTGCTCAGGGCCCAGGCGACCGGTGCGGAGGGTTCCTTCTGGAGGGTCTCCAGCAGGGGTGCCCAGGCGGCGGCGCGGGCCGGAGGCCGGGCTCTGCGGAGGTAGTTCGCCACCTCGTCGGGGCGCAGCGGCAGCGACTCGATCACCGTGGCGTGCCGCAGACCCCTGCCCTCCTCGTCGAGGCGGGCGTACTCGGCCGTGCGAGAGACCAGTACGGCGTCCCCCTCACCGCCGAGGCCCGTGTTGAGCGCGTCGAGGACCTCGGCGCGGCGGTGCTCGGGCAGTTCGTCGAGGCCGTCGAGGACGGGCAGCACCCGCCGCTCGAGGACCAGCCGACGGGCCGGGTGGACGCCGTCCACGGGCGGCAGACCGGGGTGGTCCTGGCGCAGCCGGTCGACCAGCCACTCGGTGAGCGACTGCCGCCGGGTGTCCCAGGACTCCAGCGACAGCACGAGCGGGACCGGCACGCCGTCCTCGCCCTGGGTGAGCCGGCGGGCGAGGAGTTCGAGGGTGAGCAGGACGGAGAGCACGGTCTTGCCGGACCCGGCGGTGCCCAGCACGACCAGCCGCCGTCGGGGCCGGAGTCCGAGAAAGGTCCCGGCGATGGTGTCGGTCCCGGAGCCCGCGGGCACGTGCTCCCCGGCGGACTGCACCCGTCGGCTGGGCGTCCAGCGCACGGGCAGCGGCTCGGGATCGGTCATGTCCCAGGCGTCGGCCTCGGCCCGCCACCGGTACAGGAGACTGCGTGCCAGCCTCCGCTCGGCCGCGGCCAGCGGGGCGTCGTCATCGGGCGGCGGGGGCTCCACACGCAGGGTCAGATTGAGATCGCCCTGGAGGATCCCGATCTGGATCAGGTACTCGGCTGTGCAGTCGACCGCGGTGTTGGTGATGGGCGGCCCGCCGCCGGAGCTCGTCTGTCTCGCCATGTACGTCCGCCCCCGTCATCGCTCGTCCCACGAGTACTTGTTCGGTGCCCGGCTCAGGTCGGTGCCCGGCTCAGGATGTCTTCGGCTTCCCGTGGAGGCGTACCGTGCCGAGGATCTTCATGATCGTCGAGTCCGGCAGCTCGTCCTTCACGCCTGTGGCGCCGTAGAGGCTCCACGCGACGAAGTCACCCGCGGAGTTCTTGAAGCCGAACGTGATGGCCTTGCCGTCGGTCGCGCATTTGTCCTTCTGGGGTGTGTTCCTGGAGCGGGCCCAGGCGATGCTGCCCCTGATGCCGGACTCGGTCGTGTACGGCCTCGCCGTCCTGTCGACGATGATGCTCTTCTTGTCGGGCTGCGTGTAACCGCCGTACACCCACGAGGCCACCTGGCTCAGGGCGACATCGTCGGTACTCCCGGCGCCCTCGGCACCCTTGGTGCCCGCCGCCGCCAGATCGGTGCCGTGCGCAAGGCCGTCCTTGTCGTCGACGGACCGGCACCAGTTCTCCTGGAGGACCGCCGGTGCGCTCATGACGATGACGGCCTTGCCCCAGTTGTGGGGGTCGCTGTAGTCGACCTTGCTGTCCTCGAAGCCGATCATCATGCCCGGCGGCTTGACGTCCCAGTCCGGCGGCGCGTCGAACGCCGTGCCCCACTTGGGGTTGACGACGACCTTCCAGCCCGGGACGGTCGGTCTCTCGGTCTCGCCGGCGTGCGGGGGGCCGGACGCCGA
Source organism: Streptomyces sp. NPDC002536 (assembly GCF_053594995.1). Lineage (NCBI taxonomy): Bacteria > Bacillati > Actinomycetota > Actinomycetes > Kitasatosporales > Streptomycetaceae > Streptomyces > Streptomyces sp. NPDC002536. Next base: position 20,712 of record NZ_JBSFWU010000038.1, on the reverse strand, counting down.
CGCCGAGGCCTTCGTGCTCGGCGAGGCACTCGCCGACGCCTTCGTGCTCCCGCCGCGGCCGTCCGCGCTGTCGTCCTTGCCGCCGCCCAGGAACAGGGAGCCGGTGACACCGGCGGTCACGACCACGGTCGTTGCGGCTGCGATCGCGACGACCTTTGCCCGGTACCCGCCACCCCCGCCGCTCGGCGGCTGCGGCCCCCTCGGCTGCTGGTAGGGGTCCTGGCTGTAAGGGTTCTGCTCGCCCCCGGGCGGCTGTCCTAACGGCATGGTCAGTAACCATAGTCCCTGGCGTCCCTGAGGGCGCGTCCCGCAGGCGAACCGTGACGACCGCCCAGCGCACGTCAGTTGCGTCGAGCAGGGGGACCACGGTCGGTTCGGGGAAGAGCCGCTCAGATGCGGAGCGTTCCGGGGAACGCGCCGTGCCCGACGCCTGGAGCGGTGAGGGTCAGCCAGCCGTGGCCGCGTACCTCGGTGTCCGGGCCGACGTCGTCGGGGTCGACCGAGAGGTATCCGCAGGCGGACCGGGCGCCCGTGGTGCCCGCGTTGGACGGGGCTTCGTCGTACTCGGGGTCGAAGTCCGGGTCGTCGACCGCGAGGGTCTCCCACGGCAGTGGGTCGCCCTGCCATTCGGGGTCGCCCTCGGCGGCGTACTGACGGATCACACGGCCGTTCGCGGCGACCATCCACACGTCGGAGCCGCCGGCGTCGTCCAGGAAGAAGAACTGGGCTTGGCCGCAGTGGGCGCTGACCCGCTCGACCGTCTCGGTCATGCTGTCCCAGCGGTCGCCGACGAGCAGGTCGCAGGGGCCGAAGACCAGGCGCCAGCCGTCCAGTTCCGGGGTGACGAAGGCCCGTCCCACGGTGTGGCCGGCGCCGTTCGGCCCGGATATCCGGATGTCCTGGTTCTCCGCCGCGTGGACGCCGGCGGCGACCGTGACGGGCCGCCGGTCGTGCAGGTCCAGGGCCGCGAAAACACCCTCGTAGGACGCCCCGGGCACGGCCAGCCACCAGCCGCCGAAGGCCGGCGACGGGAGCGTCGGGATCTCGTGCGGGATCTTCACCCGGATCAGCCGCTCGATCGTCGCGCGGTCGCGGTCGTCGAGCGCGTCGGCACCGCCGCCCGCCACCAGCGCGGCCATCGCGCCCCGCCGGGTCCTCGGGGACGCGGCAGGGTCGCGGCGCAGGGAGCGCAGCCGCGGCCGGAAGGAAGTGTGCATCAGGTGGGCGTAGTCGGAAGCCCTGTAGGGGATGAGGCGGCCGCGGGCATGGCTTTCCACCAGGGCCCGCAGCCCTGCCTCGGAGTCCGTCCGCAGCCTGAAGAGCCCCTGGAAGCCGTTGCCCGACCTGCCGTAGTCCGGACCGGCCGCCAGGGCCGCGTACTGGTCGGCGGAGCGCTCGTCGAACACCCCGAGGAGCCGGCCCGCCTGCCAGTCCGTCACCTCTTTCCGGTCCCACGCCGCCAACACGGCGTCGAAGGCCGGAGGCCCGACGTCCCTCAACACCCGTATGACCGGCTCCAGATCAGCGGTCCGCTGCACACCGGCCAGACCCCGCAGCAGCGCCGGCACCACGCTGTCGGCCTGCCCTGCCAGCCGTGCGGCTGCGGCCTCCACGCGCGCGGGGTCGTCGCTCTCCAAGTCCTCGAGAAGGAATTCGATCTTCATGTGGCAGCACGATAGCCCCAGCCACTGACTGCGCCCTGCGGTGACCGTGGGCCGGGGCGGCTCACGTCGTGGACGCGGGCGGGCGCTCCGGGACGGTTCCGTCTGCCACCCTCCTGCCCCGATCTCCGACAGAGGGATTGTCATGTTCGCGACGAGCGCGTTTACTGCGGGCAACAGCTGAGACTCAAGGAGGCGCATCAGTCCCATGAACAAGCGAATAGCCGCCCTGATGACACTTGTCCCGGCCATGCTGAGCACTCCGGCCGGCGTCGCTTCGGCGCACTCCGCACCGCAGGCGGCCCCGGCTGTGGTCACCCTGACCTACGACGCCGGCAACGCCGGTCAGTGGGCGGGCCCGATCCAGCAGGCCGCGCAGAACTGGAATGACGCGGTGCACAACGTGCGCCTGGTGCCGACGAGCACCCCAGGCTCGGCCGACTACATCTACGAGGCGACCAGCGGCTGGCCGCAGACCACGTTGGGGCCGATCTTCCCCGGCGGCAACGGTGATGTGCAGCTGGGCCAGCAGGCGGTGGACGAGGGCTACGATCCGACCCGGATCGCGGCGCACGAAACCGGGCACATCCTCGGGCTGCCCGACGACTACAGAGGCCCGTGCTCGGAGCTCATGTCCGGCCACGGCCCCGGCACATCCTGCACGAACGCCAAGCCGGACGCGGCCGAGGCGGCGCAGGTCGACAAGAACTACGCCGCCGGCACACCGACGGTGCGCCCGCATCACCACCAGGTGGTGATCGACATCTGGTCCGGCCGTGTTCTCACCGGCTCGCGCTGACCGGTCGGCAGCACGCCCGAGATCCGTACTCGACCGGGGGAGATGTTCACGCATATCTCTTCTGTAACTGCCTACTCAACGACCTCACATGTGTCATGGAGTGCCGTTGCAGTACTCGACACCATTCTAAGGGTATGGGATAGTCGTTTTAGATGTATCTTGTTGAACAGAAACAGACGTTATCGCGGGATTGTGGGTTGACGAACGTGCACGTCCAGGAAGCCGAAAGCACAACCTGGCGTTAAGGAGCACGAGTTGCCCGTTTTCAGGCGCTTGGTCTCGCCCGAGGGGCGCATCTGGGAGACGGGCGAAATAGTGGCTCGCATATTAGGTGCCGCCGAACTTCTTGCACGCCGTGGTATCGAACCCGGTTCGCGGGTGATGATGAGCGGGGCCAATTCCCCGGAATGGGTCGTCGATCTGCTTGCGCTCGTTCACCTCGACGCCTCGGTGGTCCTGGCCGATCATCGGGCCACCCCGGCACAGCGATCGCAGATCCGCACTCAGGCGCGCGTGGTGCTCGACATCAGCGACGGTACGGGCGACATCGCGGCGCCACGGCCCGCTTCGAACACGGCGGTTGTGCCCGATTTCGCGGCCTGGGCGCGGCGCCCGGACGCCGCGATCTCGTGGTCGTCGGGTACGACAGGCAGCCCCAAGGGCATTGTCCGTTCCGGTCGCTCGATTCTGGACAACCTCGCACTCAGCGCGGAACGCATGGGGTACCTGCCGGAGGACGTCTTCCTGCCCGTCCTGCCGTACTCCCACCAATATGGTCTGTCGCTGGTCCTCTGCTGGTGGCTGGGCGGAGGCACGCTTGTGGTCTACGGGCCGACCACGCGCCTGGACCGTGCACTTGAGGTCGGTGTGGACCACGGCCTCTCCATCGTGGACGGGACCCCGTCGACCTATTACAGCCTGCTCAACCTGCTCGACCGTCGTCCCGCGCTCGCCAACGCGCTGGAGACGGTACGAGCTTGGTGCGTGGGCGGCGCGCCGCTGGGGCGAAACCTGGCGGCCCGGTTCCACGCCCGCACCGGCCAGCACCTGCTCGACGGCTATGGAGCGACCGAGGTGGGGAACATCGCGCTGGCGTCCCATACCGATCCGGTCGGGTGCGGCACGCCGCTGCCCGGCGTGCTCGTCGAAGTCCACGACGACCACGGCAGGCCGCTTCCCAGCGGCCGGCTCGGCGAGCTCGTCGTACGCAGTGACGGCCTGATGACCGGCTATCTGGGCGATGACGGTGAGATTGTTCCGGTTTCAGGTCCCGTCCACCGCACCGGCGACATCGGCCTGCTCGACGACGCCGGCCGCGTCTTCCCGGTCGGGCGCAAGCACGCCGTGCACCGCGACGGCCACACGCTCTATCCCGACCACCTCGCCGAGCGGGCCGAGTCGGCCGGCGCGCAGACGGCAGTCGCCGCCGTCCCCGATGAACGTCTGGGCTGTCGCCTGGTGTTCGTGATCGCGGACCCGGACGATCACGAGCCTGCGCACTGGAAACGACTGCTGCGCTCCGTGCTCGCCCGCTACGAGCAGCCCGACCACATCGTCGTGCTTCCCGCGTTGCCTCTCACGAGCACGGGAAAGCCCGACCTGGCCGTTCTGGAGAAGATCGCCATGACCTCGCTGCCCGCGTCGCGCAACACGACCACCGGCGTTGCCGCGTCCGGCTCGACGGTCAGTGCGACCGATTACCGTATCCCCTTCGCCCACCGTGTCGATGCGCTGCGCGCAGTACGCCGGTACGTGGCCGACAACGAAGACGCGGTGATGAGCATCCTCACCGAGATCTCGCCCCACCACACCGCCGGCGCGGAGATTCGTTCGTTCCTCGCCACTCTCGACGGAGCGGAGGAGGAGATCCACCGGGTCCGGCCCGGCTGCGTGCCCCGGGCCGCGGTCTTCATGCCCTCCAACATCCCGCTCTATTCCTACGCGCTGTACATGCTTGTGGCGTCCCTTTACAGCGACCGCATCACCTTTCGGCCGTCCTCCGAGATCAAAAGCCAGGTGCAGCGCTTACATGAACTGCTGGCGCCGGTTCACGACTTACCCATCGAGCTTTTAGAACACAGCCAGCGCAAGTTCGTGACGGGACCGGTACGCGAGGCGGACCTCATCGTCTTCACCGGAAAGTACTCCAATGCCGAGACCATCCGCGAAGGGCTGGCGGAGGACCAGCTCTTCCTCTTCTTCGGCCACGGCATCAACCCCTTTGTGATCGCACCCGACGCCGATCTTGCGCGCGCCGTGCATGACGTCACGAAACTCCGGCTCCACAATTCGGGCCAGGACTGTTTCGGTCCCGACGTCGTGTTCGCGCCGCAGGGCCGCACCGAGGAATTCATAGACCTGCTGTCCGCCAGGCTGACTTCGCTGCGTTTCGGGCAGAACAGCGACCCCGGCGCCGACTACGGTCCGATCCACTACGACTCGGCGCTGGTGAACTGCTCGGACTACCTGGTGCGTCATACGCGTCGCATCCGGCACGGCGGGCGTATCGATCTGCTGTCCCGCAGGATCGAGCCGACCGTGCTGCTGTGGGGCTTCGACGACAGGATTCCCCTGGACGAGATGTTCGCCCCGGTGTTCAACGTCGTGGCCTATCCCAGTGCGACGCGGCTGCGTGAACGTTTGTCAGGCCCTTACTTCAGCGAACGCGCGCTGGGAGCGATGGTCTACGGGAACGATCCGGAAACGGTGACAGTCCTGGCCAAACGTCACCAGACCTGTGTCAACCGCACGCTGCTCGACGCCGAGGACGGCAACCGCCCGTTCGGCGGCTTCGGGATGAGGGCGAACTACCTCTCCTACGGCGGCGAACGGCACGCCGAACCACTGCTCATGTCGCAGGCCGTGGCGCAGAATCTCCCGACGGCTGCCCCTGCCACGGTAGGTGGGAAGTGACCCCGGTGGGCAAACGGTATGCCGACGCGTGGTCCGCAATCGTCGACGTGCTGGTGGCGAACGAGGTGGACACCTGCTTCGGGCTGCCCGGCGACGATCTGGAGTTGCTCCGCGCCCTCGACGCTGCCGGCCTGGACCTCGTGCCGTGCCGTGACCAGCGCAACGCGATGTACATGGCGACCGGTTACGCGTTGCAGTCAGGCCGGCTCGCCGTATGCGCACTGGGCAAAGGGCCGGCTGTCACGCACGCGGCCACGGGGCTGCTCGAGGCGCGGGAGTCCGGTGCGCCGGTCCTCGTGCTCGCCGCCGGAGTGCCCGAACGGCGCCGGGGCAGCGGCGGATTCCAGGAACTCGACCAGGTCGCCGTGACAGCGCCCCTCGTGCGGTGGGCGCACCGGGTGGGTCATCCCGACCGGGTCGTCCCCGCGACGGTGACGGCGCTGACCCGAGCCGTGGGGCCGCCGGCCGGACCGGTGTATCTGGAGGTACCCGATGACGTCCGTACGGCGGAGATCCTCGTCACCGGACCGCAGCCAACGCTGCCCGAACCACTGCTCCTTGACTCCGTTCCCGTGACGCCGGGACCGGCACTGGCCGCGATCCGCGCGAGCCGGCGTCCGGTGGTTCTGGTGGGCGGCGGAATGCGGCACCGCAACGACGACGGTGTGGTCGAGCGCTTCGCCGAACGCCTCGGCGCGCCGCTCTTCACCACCGCATCCGGCCGCGGTGCCGTCGACGAGCGCCACCCGCTGTTCTGCGGCGTGGCAGGCCTCTACGCCGCAGCCCCCGCCCGTGAGTTGTGGTCGTCCTGTGATCTGGTGGTGTCGCTCGCCGGGCGACTTGAGGAGACGGCCGTCGACGGCGGAACGCCGTGGCCCCCGGTCGCGGTGGTGCAGGTCAACGTCGATCCGGGCGGGCTGTCGGCCGAGTTCCCGGGCCCGCGCGTGCTCGGAGACGCCCGGCACGCCGTGCTCGGCTGGTCGCGGGCGCTGGACGAAGACGGCAAGGCCGAGCGCGCAGAGGCGACCGTGGTGTGGGCGAACAGGACCGCCGTCGCCCGTAAGGCCATGTCGGCTGAGGTGGAAGCGGAATTGGCCCGCGCGGCGACGCTGCCGGGGATCCGCATCGCCGAGTTGCTCGCCGCACTCGACGCCACCGCCGGCGAGCCCCACGTGCTGGTCCAGGAGAACGGGCTGCAGGACATGTGGTCCTACTGCTTCCCCTTCCACGCCGGTGGCGGGTCCATCGTGCCGTCGGAGCAAACCCCCTTGGGCTTCGGAGCGGCCGCGGCCATCGGGGTCAAGCGGGCCGCCCCGGACCACGAGGTCACCGCATTCATCGGGGACGGAGCATTCCTCGCGGCCCGCGCGGACATCGCCGTCACCGCTCCGGCCCACGGCGGCGTTCTGTACGTGGTGCTGTGCAACGGCGGCTACGGCTGGCTGGACGCCCAACGCGCCCGCCTCGGCCTCGACGCCGAACGCTATCCCTTCACCCGCCCGGGCGCGCCGCCACCCGTGGTGGACGGGCCGGACATCCACTGTCGCGTGCTGCGCGACAAGGCCGCGCTGACCAACGAGATTTGCGCTGCGCGACAGTTCTGCTCACAGGGAGGCACCGCCGTGCTCATGGTGCCGGTCGCCCCCGATGACGTCCCCCCGCCCCTCCGCGACGCCGCAGTGGTTCCCCAGTGACCGACGCAGGAGAGCGAGGCGACGCCCGGCGCAGCCGGGCCCGGCGCCGGGTGATGGTCACCGGGTACGGGGCAGTGACACCGCTGGGCCACAGCGTCCACGAGACCTGGACGGCGATGCTGGCCGGGCGCAGCGGCATCGACACCGTGGACGCGATCGATGTGACCGGTCTCGGAGTCCGGATCGGCGGCCAGGTCCGCGGATTCACCCCCGGCCGCTACATGCCTCCGATGGTCAGTCGTCGCGCCGACCCGTACGCTCAGTACGCCCTCGCCGCGGCGCTGGAGGCCTGCGAGCACGCCGGACTCGTCGTCGACGACCGCCTGGCGCCGCGGGTCGCCGTGATCATCGGCAGTGGCTACGGCCCGGTGGGGTCGATCTACCGCGCCGCGAACACACTGCGCGACAAAGGGCCGCGGGCCATCAGCCCCTTCACCCAGGTCACGACCGCCATGGACAGCGCCGCCGGCGAGATCAGCATGCGTCTGGGCACACAGGGGCCCAGCCGTGCCCAGAGCACGGCGTGCGCCAGCGGCGCGGATGCGGTGGGCGCGGGGATGCGCATGATCAGCCATGGGGAGGCCGACATCGTCCTCGTCGGCGGCGCCGACGCCTGCGTCACCGCCGTCGACCTCGCGGGCAGCGGCAACGCCCGCGCGCTGTCCAGGCGCAACGACGACCCGACCGCGGCGTGCCGGCCGTTCGATGTGCACCGCGACGGGTTCGTGATGAGTGAAGGAGCCGCCGTGGTGGTGCTGGAGGCCGCCGAGGTGGCCGACAGGCGAGGGGCGACGGCCTTGGCCGAACTCACGGGATACGGAGCGAGTTCCGACGCCCATCACTGGACCGCCCCGCATCCGGAGGGACGCGGCGCCTGCCTTGCCGTCGAGGCAGCGCTGCGCGACGCAGGGATAACGGGGGCCGACGTGGACTACGTCAACGCACACGGCACCGGAACGCTGCTGAACGACGCCACCGAGACGGCCGTCCTGCACAAAGTGCTGGGTGAGCGCGTCACCCAAATCCCGGTCAGCTCCACCAAGTCGATGACCGGACACATGATCGGTGCCGCCGGAGCGGTCGAACTCGTGGCCTCGATCCAGGCCCTCCGCACGGGTGACGTCCCGCCAACCATCAACTGCGACGAGCCGATCGACCCGGACATCAACTTCGTGCCGCACCAGGCGCAGCACCACGAGCGCATACGGGTCGCTCTCAGCAACTCGTTCGGCTTCGGCGGCCACAATGCCGCTCTCGTGGTCCGAGCAGTATGAGGTCCCGGCCGTGAATCACCTTGCGGAGCCGACCCCGAGCCCCGGTACCGTCACCCGCAGCGGGCCGCTGACCTGGGTCCAGCAGTGGCACTGGTTCGAACGCACCATTCCCTCGGCACGGCGGGTGAACCCGACGCCGCTCGCCGACCACTGCCACGTCCCGCCCCCGGCGACCCTCGCCGACGTCCACGCGGCGCTCACGTCCCTCACCGCCCGCCACGAGGCGCTGCGCACCACCGTCGACCCGCTCCGCCCGGTGCAACACGTCCACCGCGCGGACTGGGCCCCGCTGCCGGTCGACTACGCCGACGTCCCCGCTGTCGACGCCGCCACCCTGGAGGCGGCCACGGCAGCGCTGGCCGCCCGCCCGATCGATCCCGAGCGGGATCCGCCCTGGCTCGCCAGGGTGCTGTTCGAGGCAGGCAAGCCGCGTGCGGTCCTGATGGCCGCCCACCACGTGGTGATCGACGGATGGGGGCTGGCGGTACTGATCGACCAACTGCACGGTCAACTGCGCGGCGGCGACGCGCCGGTGGAGGCATCCCTGCACCCGCTCGACACGGTCGCCGCCCAGCCCCCGGAACGCGCCCGCGCAGCGGAGCACGAGTGGCTCATGCGCCTGGCGAGCAACCCGACCGGCGTGCTGGCCCCGTTCGGCGGGACCGACGACGGCGACGGGCGCCACCGCCTCCAGCACCGCTCGGCGGGCTCGTACGACGACCTTGAGCGCGTCGCCCGGCGATATCGGGTCAGCCCGGAGGCCGTTGTGCTCGCGGCGCTGGCCCACGACGTCGCCACCCGCACCGGCGAACACCGATTCCTCGCGTCCGTGGTGGTCTCCAACCGCGCCCGGGCCGCTCTGCGGAACAGCATCGGCGTGCGGGCCCTGACGGTCCCGGTACAGATCGATCTCCGCCCGGGCGCGGCGTTCGGCGAGGTGGTCGCCTCGGTCGCAGCCGCCTCCGCCGCCGCCTACCGGCACGGTCAGTACCGTCCCGCGGAACTGGTCGCCGCCCAGGCGCGCATGGACCGCCGCCGCGGTGTCGTGACCGTCCCCACCATCGAGTACAACTGCTACTCGTGGCCACGCGACTACCTGGTCCCCACGCAGTACACCCCGCCGGACGGGTCCGCCACCTGGATCAGCAGCGCGCCTGACGAGCCCTGCGAGACGCTCTACGTCGACCTCGGCCGCGACGCGGGGGTCGTCACCCTCGACGTCACCGTCGGGGACCACCTGCTCGACGCCGGTCAGGCCGCGGCGTTGCCCGTCCGTCTGTGCGGCTTCCTGCGCGCACTCGCCGACGGCGCCGAATGCCCGGTTCCGGCACGCCCGCTCACACCGGCCGCCCCCGGATGGTGGCGCGCCCCGCAGGGATGGGCGTGCTTGACCAAGGTCGAAGACGTGTTGCGCAGCCATCCCGGAGTGCTCGACGTGACGGTGACGCCCAGCGAGGACGCCGCCGGGGACGGCGGCGAACCGCACCTCGTCGCGCACGCCCGCACCGCCTCTGGTATCACTCCCGACGACTTGCACCGCCACGTCCTGGACCACCTCGGCGAAGTCCCCGGCCTCCTGGCCCCGGGCCGCTACGTCCTGTCCCCGGCCGGCCCCGAACCGGGCCGTCTGCCCGACCAGTTCTGCACCGCCACCGGCGGCACGGCAACCCTGCGGGTCCCGTTGCGCCCGGCCGCGACGGACGCCGAACGGGCTCTGGCCGCCGCCGTGTTCGCCGTCGGACCCGGCGGTCCGCCGGCCGGCTCCTTCGACAGCCCTGAAGCCGTGGACATGAACCGTTGCCTCGCCGACCACGGAGTCACCCTGGTCGCCGTCCCCCGTCTCCTGGCGCTGCTCCACCGGTTCGGCTTCACCGGGATCGCGTCGGACGAGCTGGCCGGAACGGCCTCGCTCGGCCACCTCGCCGCAGCCCTGGAACCCTTACCGCCCCGCGCCCATCGTGGAGGAGAAACCTCGCCATGACCGCGCCCCACACCGCTGCACCGTCCACGGATCGCCTGGCCCCGTGGGCCTTCGCCGCTTTCGTCGAGGCGAACACGCACGACACGGCATACCGCCCGCCGGTGGTGGACGGTCCCGTCGGGCCGACCATCGTCCGCAACGGCCGCGAGCTGGTGAACTTCGCGAGCATCAGCTTTCTCGATCTCGAGCGCCACATCCCGGTACGACGCCATTTCGCCGAGGGGGCGCTCGCCCACGGCCTGAGCACCAGCGGATCCAGGATGACCCAGGGGATCTGCCGCCCGCACCAGGTGCTGGAAGAGACGATCGCCCGCCACACCGGCAAGGAGCGGGCCATCAGCTTCGCCACCGGGCTCCTGGCCAACATCGGGTTCGTCCACGCCATGAGCAGTTCTGCGCACTTCGACACCGGCATCGAAGTGCGCAACCGCGACACCGTTTTCGTCGCCGACCGAGACGTTCACTGGAGTATCTGGAAGGGCCTTGAGGGACTTGGCTACGGCCGCAACGTCCACGCGTTCCGGCACAACGACGTATCCGACCTGGCACGCATCCTGAACCGGGTCCGGGCCCGCAAGACCGTGGTGATCGCCGAGAGTATCTATTCGGCCGACGGCACCATGGGGCCGATCGTGGAGATTCTCGACGAGTGCGACCGGCACGGCGCCATCAGCATGATCGACGATGCGAACGGCTTCATGGTGTACGGGCCCGGGAATCGTCCCTACGCCCGGGAGGCGGCTGCGATCCGGGAGCGGGCCGACTTCGTCATGGTGTCACTGTCGAAAGCCATCGGTCTGGAAGGCGGCGCGATCGCCGGGCCGACGGTGGCCATCGACGCTTTCGAACTGCTCTCCGGCACCTCGATGTTCACGGCCGCCATCCAGCCACCCACCGCCTACACCGCCAAGCACACCATCGACGCCCTCGCCGGCAATCCGGCGATCGTCGACGACTACTTGGCACATGCCGCCCGCCTCCGCCGACAGATGCACGAGGCCAACACGCCGACGACACCGACCGAGTCGTACATGCTCTCGGTGCCGATCGGAAACGACGCCGCCGCCCTGCAGATGCGGGAGTGGTTCGTCGAGGACGGCTACCTCGTACCCGTCTTCTCCTACCCGGCCGTCTCACGCAACCAGGCACTCCTGCGCCTGTTCCCGCACGCGGGCCACACCGAGGAGCAGATGGACGCCTTCCTGCGCACCCTCGTCACCTACCGACGGCGCCTCGGGATCTGACGTCCCCACCCGGCCCCACCCCCAAGAAGGAGGAACCGCGGTGAACAACACCGACATCCTCAACGCCATTGCCAGGATTGTCGAAGAGGTCGTCGGCGTCGACTCCGCCGAGGTGACCACCGAGAAGTCCTTCACCGACGATCTCGATATCGACTCCCTGTCGATGGTGGAGATCACCGTGGCGGTCGAGGACGAGTTCGAGGTGAAGATCCCCGACGACCAGGTCGCGGAGTGGAGAACCGTCGGCGATGCGGTGAACTGCATCGCGAATCACCGGTGACTGCTGCCGGACTGCCTGGCCGCGGCACCGTTCTTTGGGAGACGTGCCATGCACAGAATGATTCACCACAGGGTCAGGTGGCCATGAGCGTCCTCGACCGCTTCCGGCTCGACGGTCGCGTCGCCGTGGTCACCGGCGCCTCCTCCGGACTGGGTATCGCCTTCGCCACCGCGATGGCCGAAGCCGGTGCCGATGTCGTGCTCGGGGCACGGCGCACCGAGAGACTGGAAGCCGTGCGCACGGCCGTCGAGAAGCTCGGCCGCCGGGCCGTCGCCGTGCCTACCGACGTTGCCAAGCCGGAGGACTGCCGCGCGCTGGTCGACGCGGCTCTGCACGCATTCGGGCGGGTGGACATTCTCGTCAACAACGCCGGGATCAGCAGCGAACACCCCGCGACGGAAGAGACACCGGAGCAGTTCCGCGAGGTCATCGACGTCAATCTCAACGGCTCCTATTGGATGGCCCAGGCCGCGGGCGCGGTGATGCTGCCCGGCAGTGCCATCGTCAACGTCTCGAGCATCCTCGCGCTGGTCACGGGCGGTCTGCCGCAGGCCGCCTACTCGGCGTCCAAGGCCGGGATCCTCGGGCTCACCCGAGACCTCGCCCAACAATGGACCCCCGGCAAGGGCATTCGCGTGAACGCCCTCGCGCCAGGCCTTTTCACCTCCGCGATGACCGACGGCTACGCCGAGGGCTACCTGGAGGCGATGATGCCGCGGGTGCTCTCAGGCCGCATCGGGCAGCCCGAGGAACTCGCTGCGGCTTTGGTCTTCCTCGTCTCCGACGCGGCGTCCTACATCACCGGCACCACCCTGACGGTCGACGGGGGCACGCACATCGCATAGGGACACGCACCGTGGACCCCGCCGGCAATGCGGGCGGGCCGCCACCAGGCAACGGAATCTGCGAGCGGATGTGTTCATGTTGTCGATCAGTGAGCGATGCGGTCCCTGCCGGTCTCAACTGCAGGCGTGGCGGCTGCTCGACGCGATCACTCGTCCGTCGAACCTTTCGTGCGGGACCGATCCATTCGGCGGCCCGGGGAGCCGACGATGACGACGGAGCCGACCGCCCGTTCCCTTCCGCGCGAACCGCTCGGCGATCCGCACTTGCGCCGCCTGATCGTGGGCCAAGGGCTGGCGGCCGTGGTCGATGCGCTGTTCATCATCTGGCTCACGCTCTTCGTGCTCCAGCTGTCGGAACCCGGGCTCGCCACAGGGCTCGTTCTTGTGGCCGTGGCGCTGCCGCGGGCGGCGCTCCTGCTTCCTGCGGGAGTGCTGGTCGACCGCCTCGGTCCCGCCCGTGTCGTGGCCGGCGCCTCCTGGCTCCGGGTCGCCGTCCTGCTCGCCCTCGACGCCCTGACCACATTCACCTCGCCGTCGGTGACGACGGTTGCGGTGCTCGCCGGACTGCTCGGCGCCGCCGACGCCGCATACTTCCCGGCGGCCCTGGCGTTGCTGCCCGCCGTCGTGCCGACCGAGAAGCTCTCCCGGGTCAACGCGCTGGTGCAGGGCGCGGAGTCGGGGGGCGATCTGGTCGGCCCGGCGGTGGCCGCCGGAGTCATCGCCGCAATCGGCTTCGATGCGACGCTCGGTGGGATCGTGGCGGTGGCAGCGTTGGCCGCCGTCGCCCTCAGCACGCTCATCCGCGTGGTACGACGTGGCGAAGGTGCCCGGGACGGCGCCGGTCCGGGCGCCGTCGACGGTGAGCAGCTCAGCAGTGCACGTGCCCTCGGCGCGGGCTTGAGCTACGCCTGGCACGAACCGCCGGTGCGAGGGATGCTGGCAGCCATCGCCCTGATCAACATTGCGGTCGTGGGCCCCGTGCTCGTGGGCGGCGCGGTGCTCGCCGATCAACGCCTCGGCGGCGCGGGATCTCTGGGCGTCGTGCTCTCCGGTTTCGGTGCCGGCTCACTGGCCGGCTCACTCATGGCCGGATGGCGGCCGCCCGCCCGGCGCGGCTGGACCGTGGTCGGCGGGGTCGCGGCGATCGGCGCAGGCATGGCCGGACTCGCCGCCGTCACCCATGTCGTCGCCGCAACGGCGGTCGTCTCACTCATCGGCCTCGGGTCCGCGTTCCTCGGAGTGGTCGTCGTGGCCACTCTGCAGGAGCGAGTGCCCGAGCAACTGCTGGGCCGGGTGATGAGCCTCGTCGTGCTGGCCACGGTGGCGTTGGACCCGTTCTCCTATGTGGTTGCGGGCTTCCTGCTCCCGTACGGCACGACGATGCTGTTCCTGGTCTGTGGCAGCGCTGTCCTGGCGTGCGCCGTCCTGGTCGCTGCGAGCCCGGCGATCCGCTCCTTGCGTTGACCGTGTCGATCGCTGGTCTTGCCAAGGTCTATGACCGAGACCCGGGGCGGCGTCACCGAGGACGGCCGCGCCGTCAACGTCGCCGTCACCACGCAGCCGGGGAAGGCGACGCAGAAGCACATGGAGGAGATCGTTGACGAGGCGCTCTGCTCGGCCGCAGGGCCGGGCAAGGGCTGAGGACAGGCCCTGGGCACGTCGGAAAGGGATCTCGGCAGCCTGTGTCGCGTCACCGACGCAGGCGGAGCGATCAGCACCACAGCACCGGGTTGCAATATCACTTTGTGTTAGCCTCAAACGTTTGGACGGCTGAAACGGCTGGCGACTCCGTCCGTGCGGTTCCCCTTGTTCGTCGGCTGCTCATACTTGCCGGGCCTTCCTCGGTACGTTGCCCATGCGGAAGGCTCTTCATGAACCACCCGGACCGTCTCGGTACCTCGCAGGGCGACCTCGCCCGGCCGGTGACCCCCACCCCGACGGCGTCCCCGGCCGCCTTCGCCGACATGGACCTGCCGGCCGCGGTTCTGCGGACGCTCACCGAGCTCGGCGTGCGCGAGCCCTTCCCGATCCAGGCAGCCACACTGCCCAGCGCCCTCGCGGGACGCGACGTCCTGGGGCGCGGGCGCACGGGGTCGGGCAAGACGCTCGCCTTCGGCCTGCCGCTTCTCGCACGGACGGCCGGGCGGCGCGCGGAGTCGAAGCAGCCCCTCGCCCTGGTCCTGGTGCCCACCCGGGAGCTGGCCCAGCAGGTCACCGAGGCGCTCGCGCCGTATGCCGACGCGCTCCGGCTGCGGATGGCCACGGTCGTCGGCGGCATGTCGATCGGCCGGCAGGCCGCAGCGCTGCGCGATGGCGCCGAGGTCGTCGTCGCCACCCCCGGCCGCCTGCACGACCTCATCGAGCGCAAGGCCTGCCGCCTGGGACGAGTGCGGATCACCGTCCTCGACGAGGCCGACCAGATGTGCGACATGGGCTTCCTGCCGCAGGTCACCGAGGTGCTCGACCAGGTGCACGCCGACGGCCAGCGGATGCTGTTCTCGGCCACCCTGGACCGCGACGTCGACCAGCTGGTCAGCCGCTACCTCCACGACCCGGTCGTCCACTCCGTCGACCCGTCCGCGGGCGCGGTCACGACGATGGACCACCATGTGCTGGTCGTCCACGGTCCCGACCGGTACGCCGTCACCACGGAGATCGCTGCCCGCGACGGCCGCGTACTGCTGTTCCTGGACACCAAGCACGCGGTCGACCTGCTCACCCGGCATCTGCGGGCCAGCGGAGTGCACGCTGCCGCCCTGCACAGCGGAAAATCCCAGCCGCAGCGCACGCGGACCCTCGCGCAGTTCAAGAACGGCCAGATCACCGTCCTGGTGGCGACCAATGTCGCGGCCCGTGGTCTGCACGTCGACGACCTCGATCTCGTGGTCAACGTCGACCCGCCCACCGACCCCAAGGACTATCTGCACCGCGCGGGCCGCACCGCCCGGGCCGGCCGGTCCGGCAGCGTCGTCACGCTGGTGCTGTCGGCCCAGCGCCGCGAGATGAGCCGGCTGATGGCCGAGGCCGGCATCGAGCCGACGGTCACCAAGGTGCGCTCGGGCGAGGCGGAGCTGAGCCGGATCACCGGAGCCAAGGCCCCCTCCGGCACCCCGCTCGACGGCGGGCCCGCCGCGCCCCGGGCCAAGAACACCAACGCCCCCTTCCGCGGCCTGGGCTCCAGCAAGGACGCCTCCCGCGGAACCGGCAACAAGTCCCGCAAGGCTGCCGAGGCCCGCAAGCTCGCCGAGGCCCGCAAGGCGGCCCGGGTGCGGCGCGGCGGCTGAGGGCCACCGACACCGCGGTCAGCTGGGTTGGTAGTAGGCGTCGATGGGAGCGCGTGCCTCCTCGAACAGGGCCGGGCCGTCCTGCGTCACGGTCGGCCAGTTGCCCGACTGCGGGTTGAGTTCGACGAGTTGTGCGGTGGAGAGCGCGTAGACGACCCGGCCGATGCCGGAGCGGACGATGCCGCCGGCACACATGCCGCAGGGCTGGCAGCTGGTGTACAAGGTGGTGCGCGCGGCTGTGTCGGGGTCGAGTTCGCGGGCCGCCCAGCGGGCGAGCTTCAGTTCCGGGTGGGCGGTGATGTCGTTGTCGCGCCGCACCGTGTTGTGGGCCTCGGCGAGGATCGTGCCGTCCGGGGCGGCCAGGAGGGAGCCGTACGGTGCGTCGCCCTGCGTGATGGCGTGGGCTGCGATGCCGATCGCGCGGCGCAGGAGCGTCTCGTCGGCGGTGGTGATCATGATGCTGTCCTCCAGTGCGTGGCCACCTCGGTGAGTGCCTGCCAGGCCGTTTCGGGTCGGATGGTTTCTCTCGGGTCGCCGTGGTACGGGTCGAGAACGACGGTGTCCGCACCGAGCAGGCGGAGTTGGCCGAGATCGTCGAGGACCTGCTCGATGGTGCCGACGCCGGCCGGCCGTTCGGGGCCGTCGACCGGGGTGGTGGTCAGTTTCAGGGTGATGCGGGGTGCGAACGCCGGCAGCGAGTGGTCCTTCAGGACCGCGCGCATGTGGTTCAGGGGGAGTCGCAGCGGGTGCCAGGCGTCCCCGAACCTGGTGGCACGTCGGAGAGCGGCCCCACTGTGGCCGCCCACCCAGAGTGGGATCGGGGCGGCGCCGTCTTCGATGTCCGTGCGCCAGGTGTCCCGCAGGGCGGCCAGGTACTCGTCGGCCAGCCGGCCGCGTGCGGCGAACGGCACGTCGAGCGCGTCGAATTCCTGCCGCGCCCAGCCGACGCCCACTCCGAGGACGAGCCGGCCACCGCTGAGGCGGCCGAGGTTCATGGCCATCCGCGCCACCAACAGCGGATGCCGGTACGGGAGGATCAGCACGCTCGTGCCCAGCCGCACTCTGCTGGTGACGCCGGCCAGCCAGGACAGCGTGGTGAACGGCTCGTAGAACGGCTCCGGGTATCGTGCGGCCACGTCCGGGGTCACGACTACGTGGTCCGACACCATGAGGAGGTCGTAGCCGAGCTCCTCCGTGATCCGCGCCCAGTCGCGCAGCATGCCGGGATCGGTACCGGGTCCGAAGTTCGGTACGTTGACGCCAAGTTGCATATGCCGAGGCTATCCCGGTGATCACGGACAGCGGAACCGAATCCTCCCGGCAGAAGCGGTGTTCTTCCGTGGTTCTGCCGGTAAAGTCGCGACGTGACCGTGAATCTTGATGAAACCGACTGGGCGATCATTGCGCAGCTGCAGCAGGAAGCCCGCATATCCCTCAGCGAGTTGGGACGGCGCGTGAACCTCAGCCCGTCGGCCACCACGGAACGGGTACGGAACCTGGAGTCGTCGGGGGTCATCACCGGCTACCACGCCGTGGTGGACCTGGCCAAGGTCGGATATCCCGTGCTCGCCGTCGTCCGGCTGAAGTACCCGGGCAACCGCCACGAGCCCTTGCGCCGGCTGCTCGCCGAGCGCCGGGAGATCCTGGAGTGCCTGCGCACCACGGGCGATGACTGCTACACCCTGAAAGTGGCTGCGACGTCGATGGAGCACTTGGAGACGCTCGTGGACGAGTTGGCGGGCTTCGGCAGCACGACCACGAGCGTCGTCTACAGCCAGACGCTGCCCCATCGCGGTCCTGACCGGATCTGAGACCGGCGTGGATCGGCCTCCTCCGCTGAGGTGGCGTTGGGGTGTTGGGGCGTCGGAAAGGGGATCGCGGGTGTGCAGGCGTGGTTGGTAGGAATGGGAGATGACTACTCACGATCTCGACCCTGTGGAGCGTCTTCTCGCGGAACGCGCCTGCGAGCGCTTGATCCTGGAGCTTGTGCGGCGGCTCGACCTGGGCGAGCCGAGCACGGTCTGTGAGCTCTTCACCCCCGACGGGGTCTGGGAATGGCCGTACGACGGCCGACGGATCGAAGGCAGAGAAGCTCTGCGCGACTACTTCGGTTCGCGCCCAGCGGATCGGCTGTCCCGGCGTATGTGCACGAACATCCTGGTCACCCTCGACTCACCGCATACCGCCGCGGCGACCACCTACTTCGCGACCTACCGGGTCGACGGTTACACCGACGGTGCGCTGCTTCCGCCCCGACTGCCCGCGAACATCGGCCATTACGAGGACACCTTCCGCAAGATCGACGGCACCTGGCTCCTGGCGAGACGGACCCTCGTGCTGCCGTTCGGCGGGCCGACGGAACGGGTGGTCAGTCCCAGCCAGTCCTGAGTGCAGGAATGCGCCGAACACCCCTCCGGTTCTCGGACCCTGACCGGACCTCGGAAGGACGGAACGTGTCTCTGCGACCGCACTCCCGCGCCCTGGCGACCGTCGCCTTGGCCCTGACCGTGGCCGTCACCAGCCTGCAGCCCACGGCTGCCGCTCCGCCCCGGCACACGGCTTCCCCGAACGACGCCCACGCCTACGCCCACGACCACGACCGGAACAGCACCGGCCACGGCTACGACGACGTGCTCGACCTGCACGGCAGCCCGGCAACAGCGCTGCCCGGCGACGCCAAGGACATCAATCCGGTCAACGTCTTCTCCGACCAAGGGGCCTGGCACGCCTACGCCCTGCCGGCGTCGCACGCCCCGGAGGGCTACGGCGGATTCACCGGCCCGCTCTACATCGCGCAGGAGTATCCCTGGTGGCTGAGCTCCTCGTTCACCCGCATCAGGCTGAGCGAGCACGGCCGCACGCTCGACCTCACCGGCGGTGGCGAGCCGTACTTCACCTCCCGCCCCGGCGCCCTGGTCCAGACGTACGACCTCGGTGACGGCCTCCGGCTCACGCTCGATCTCCGGTACGCCACGCACCGCACCGCGCTGGTACGGGCCGTGGTGCGCAACACCGGCCGCATCCCGCGCACCCTCGGCGCCGACTGGAGCGGACGTCTGCTGCGGCCCACCGAGGCGCCCATGCGGCAGGCGCCCTCGCCGGCCGTTGCGTCCCGCGGTGTCGCCGTCGACTTCGCCAAGGTGCGTGCGGCGGACGACTTCCTCACCGACGGCACCGAACGGTTCGAGGCCCGCCACGCGGACCCGGTGCATACGACCGTGACGGGGGACTCCTACCGCACGGAACTGGCCGCGCCCTTCACCCTCGCGCCCGGCACGGAACGCTCCCTGGCCTGGACCGAGACCTACACGTTCACCCAGGCCGAGCGCCGCGCCGAGGCCGACAGAGCGCGGCGGGTGCTCACCGCCCCGGAGCGGACCGTGCAGGCGGTCGAGACCCGCTGGCGGCGGTACGTCGACGGTGTGACCGCAGGGGTGCCGGCCGGCCGGCGGCGGCTCGCCGTCAAGGCGCTGGAGACGCTGGTGACCAACTGGCGCAGCGCCGCCGGGAGTCTCGCCCATGACGGGATCACGCCGTCGCTGTCGTACAAGTGGTTCGCGGGCGGTTTCTGGGCGTGGGACACCTGGAAGCAGGCGGCCGGCACGGCGCGCTTCGATGCGGAGCTCGCCGAGTCCCAGATCCGCTCGGTGCTCGACCACCAGATACGCCCGGGCTCCACGACCCGACCGCAGGACGCGGGGATGATCCCGGACGCCGTGTTCTACAACGACCCGCGGCGCGGCGGAACCAACTGGAACGAGCGGAACAGCAAGCCGCCGCTGGGGGCGTGGTCGGTGTGGCAGGTCTACCAGCGGAGCAGGAACAAGGAATTCCTGCGGGAGGTGTACCCGAAGCTGGCTGCGTACGAGGCGTGGTGGTACCGCAACCGGGACCACGATCACAACGGACTCGCCGAGTACGGCGCCACCGTGGACGCCGCCAACGGCTCGGCCGAGCAGCAGCGGCAGGCCGCAGCCTGGGAGAGCGGCATGGACAACGCCCCCCGGTTCGACGCCGCGTCGGGCACTTCGGTCGTGCCGAACCGGGACGGCTCCGGGAAGGTGATCGGCTACTCGCTGAACCAGGAGTCCGTGGACCTCAACGCCTACCTCGTCGCCGACCAGGAGCATCTGGCTCTCATCGCTGGGGAGTTGGGTGAGCGGGCGGACGCCACCGCCTGGCGTGCCAAGGCCGCAGTCACCACGCAGCTCGTGCGCCAGAGGATGTACGACCCGGCGACCGGCTGGTTCTACGACACCGCGCTCGGCACCGGCACCCGGCTGACCGGGCGGGGCAGGGGGATCGAGGGCGCGATTCCGTTGTGGACCGGTGTCGCGACCCGTGCGCAGGCCGGCGCCCTGCGGGAACGGCTCCTGGACCCGGCCGAGTTCGCCACTCCGGTGCCCCTGCCGTCGGTCTCCAGGAGCTCGCCGTACTTCGCCCCACGGCAGTACTGGCGCGGCCCTGTCTGGCTTGACCAGGCCTGCTTCGCGATCGCTGGCATGCGCCGTTACGGGTTCGGCCGCGACGCGGACGCCTTGACCGCGAGACTGGTCGACAATACGGCGGGCCTGCCGGGACGTGCGCCGCTCATGGAGAACTACGACCCGCTGACCGGAGCCCCTTTGAACTCACCCAATTTCAGCTGGTCCGCTGCGCTGCTGTTGCCGTTGATCGCAGGGCGATAGCGGCCGGCGGTCGGCCCTCGATCTCATCGGGATTTCATCGCTTCCTGGC
>NZ_JBSFWU010000037.1:0-60730 GCF_053594995.1 Streptomyces sp. NPDC002536 | reverse complement strand
GTTCAGCGAAGCCGGTGATGCCGTCCTGGCCGTGCTTGACGTCGAGGTCGATGCCGATGAGGTGGTGCGGCCGCCGGACCGCTGCCGGTGCCCTGGCCCGCCGAGGCCCGGCAGCAGCTGGTCACGCTGCTGGGCGCCGGGGAGCCGGCGGTGGCCGTCTGGGAGGCGCTGGAGGCGGAGGGCGTCGTCGCACGGCTGCTGCCCGAGTGGGAGCACGTCCGCTGCCGCCCGCAGCGCAACCCCGTCCACCGCTGGACCGTCGACCGGCACCTCGTCGAGACGGCGGTGCAGGCCTCCGCCCTCGCCCGCCGCGTGGACCGGCCCGACCTGCTGCTCGTCGCCGCCCTGCTGCACGACATCGGCAAGGGCGGGCCCGGCGACCACTCCGAGGCGGGGGAGGCCCTCGCCCGCGGCGTCGCCGCCCGGCTCGGCCTCGGCGCCGCCGACACGGACGTCCTCGGCACGCTCGTCCGCCACCACCTGCTGCTCGCCGAGACGGCCACCCGCCGCGACCTCGACGACCCGGCCACCGTCCGCACGGTCACCGACGCGGTCTCCACCGCCGGGACGCTGGAGCTGCTGCACGCCCTCACCGAGGCCGACGCCCGCGCCACGGGACCGGCAGCCTGGAACCCCTGGCGGGCCTCGCTCGTGGACGGCCTCGTCCGCCGCACCGCCGCCGCGCTCGCGGGCGCCCCGCTCACGGACCGCCGGGAGCGCGAGGCCCCGACGGCCGAGCAGGAGCGCCGCGCCGCCGAGGCGCTCGGCGCGGGCGGGCCCGTCGTCACCCTGGCCGAAGAGCCCGTCGGCGTCGAGGTGTTGATGGCCGTCCCCGACCGGCCGGGCGTCCTGCCCGCGGCGGCCGGCGTGCTGGCCCTGCACCGGCTGACGGTGCGGGCCGCGGAGCTGCGGACGGTCCGGGGCGTGCTGCTCCTCGACTGGCGGGTCGCCGCCGAGTACGGCTCCCTGCCGGAGGCGGCCCGGCTGCGCAACGACCTCGTGCGGTCCCTGGACGGCTCGCTCGACGTCGCCGCACGCCTGGCCGAGCGCGAGGCGGCGTACGCGAAGAGACGCAGGCCCGCCCCCGCGCCCCCGCGTGTGACGGTCGCGCCCGGGGGCTCGCGCGCGGCGACGGTCCTGGAGGTGCGGGCCCAGGACGCCCCGGGCCTGCTGCACCGGATGGGCCGCGCGCTGGACGCGGCGGGGGCGCGGGTGCGCAGTGCGTACGTCAGCACGCTGGGTGCCAGCGTGGTGGATGCGTTCTATGTGACGGGGGCGGACGGGCGGGCGCTGCCCGAGGACGAGGCCCTCGCACTGGCCGCCGGAATGCAAGAGACGCTGGGCGGCTGACCGCACCGGGGGCGTGCGGATACCCTTGGGGGTCAGCCGCCGACTCGAGCCTCGACCAGAAGGATCCGCGACCACCGTGTTCGATACCCTCTCCGACCGCCTCGCAGCGACGTTCAAGAACCTCCGGGGCAAGGGGCGCCTCTCCGAGGCGGACATCGACGCCACCGCGCGCGAGATCCGCATCGCCCTGCTCGAGGCCGATGTCGCGCTGCCCGCCGTCCGTGCCTTCATCAAGCAGGTCAAGGAGCGGGCCCTCGGCGCCGAGGTCTCCCAGGCCCTGAACCCCGCCCAGCAGGTCATCAAGATCGTCAACGAGGAGCTCATCGGCATCCTCGGCGGCGAGACCCGCCGGCTGCGCCTCGCCAAGACGCCCCCGACCGTCATCATGCTCGCCGGTCTGCAGGGTGCCGGTAAGACGACGCTCGCCGGAAAGCTCGGCCTCTGGCTGAAGAACCAGGGCCACGCCCCGCTGCTCGTCGCCTGTGACCTCCAGCGCCCCAACGCCGTCAACCAGCTCTCGGTCGTCGCCGAGCGGGCCGGCGTCGCGGTCTTCGCGCCGGAGCCGGGCAACGGCGTGGGCGACCCGGTGCAGGTCGCCAAGAACTCCGTCGAGTTCGCCCGCTCCAAGCAGCACGACGTCGTGATCGTCGACACCGCCGGCCGCCTCGGCATCGACGCCGAGATGATGCAGCAGGCCGCGGACATCCGCGACGAGGTGCAGCCGGACGAGATCCTCTTCGTCGTCGACGCGATGATCGGCCAGGACGCGGTCAACACCGCCGAGGCCTTCCGCGACGGCGTCGGCTTCGACGGCGTCGTGCTCTCCAAGCTCGACGGCGACGCCCGCGGCGGTGCCGCGCTGTCGGTCGCGCACGTGACCGGCAAGCAGGTCATGTTCGCCTCCAACGGCGAGAAGCTGGACGACTTCGACGCGTTCCACCCGGACCGCATGGCGTCCCGCATCCTCGGCATGGGCGACATGCTCAGCCTCATCGAGAAGGCCGAGCAGACCTTCAGCCAGGACGAGGCCGAGAAGATGGCGGCCAAGCTGGCGAAGGGGCCGAAGGAGTTCACGCTCGACGACTTCCTGTCGCAGATGGAGCAGGTCCGCAAGATGGGCTCCATCAGCAAGCTGCTCGGCATGCTCCCGGGCATGGGCCAGATGCGGGACCAGATCAACAACCTCGACGAGCGCGACGTGGACCGCACCGCCGCGATCATCAAGTCGATGACCCCGGCCGAGCGCCAGGACCCGACGATCATCAACGGCTCCCGCCGCGCCCGTATCGCCAAGGGTTCCGGCGTGGACGTCAGCGCCGTCAAGAACCTGGTCGAGCGGTTCTTCGACGCCCGCAAGATGATGTCCCGCATGGCCCAGGGCGGCGGCATGCCCGGGATGCCCGGCCTGCCGGGCATGGGCGGCGGCGCGGGCCGCAAGAAGAAGCAGGTCAAGCAGGCCAAGGGCAAGCGGCAGTCGGGCAACCCGATGAAGCGCAAGGCCGAGGAGCAGGCCGCCGCCGAGCGCCGCGCGCAGCAGCCGGCGAGCCCGTTCGGCCTGCCGGCCGGCGGCCAGGACGGCCAGGACTTCGAACTCCCCGAGGAATTCAAGAAGTTCATGAAGTGAGGTTGCGGGCGCCCGCGGTTGCGGGCGCCCCTGCCCCGCCAGGGCCGGGCCCTAGTGGTGCGCCACCAGATACCGGAACACATTCGGCATCCACACCGTGCCGTCGTGCCGCAGATACGGGTGCAGCGCCTCGGCCAGTTCCTTGGCCACCTGCTCCTCGTCCGTGGCCCGCTCGGCCGCGTCGAAGGCGCCGGTGGAGAGCAGTCCGCGGATGGCGCTGTCCATGCCGGCATATCCGTACGGGCAGGCCACCCGCCCCGAACCGGCGGGCCGCAGACCCGCCGCCCGGGCCAGCTCCTCCAGGTCGTCGCGGCCGCTGGGCCGCCACCGGGCGGGCGCGCACATGGGGTCCGCGAGCCGGGCCGCGACCCGGAACGCCCCCGATGCGGCACAGCGCTCCGGCGGCCCCCACCCGGCCAGCACGACGGGTGCCCCGCGCTCGGCGAGGCCCGCAGCGCGGACGAGCTCCGGCACACCGACGCCGGGACCGCCGCCCGTCGGGCAGAGCGGACCGAAGGCGGTGACGAGGGTGAACGGCCCGTCGCCGGGCCGCCGTACGGCCTCCGGGCCGCCCGGCCGCAGCCGGGCACCGGACGCACAGGCGCCGGGTGCGCCCTCCGGCAGCAGCCGGTCGCGGGCCAGTTCCAGCCGGTACGGGTCGTGTTCGGTGCCCCACACCTCGGCGCCGCGGGCGGCGGCCATCAGCAGGGCGAGGCCCGAGCCGCAGCCGAGGGCGAGCAGCCGGGTGCCGGGTCCGGTCTCCAGCCGTTCGTAGACCGCCTCGTAGAGCGGCACCAGCATCCTTTCCTGGATTTCCGCCCAGTCGCGGGCCCGGGTGTCGGGCGAGGTCGAGGACGGCCGGTGCCGCCGAGCGAGCGTTGGTGTCATCGAATGCGCCCCAATCCGCCGAGAGCCGTGTCCACGTCCGAAAAGCCGCCCCCATGTGTGGTGCCGTGCGCGCTGCTGCGAAAGCCCCCCGATGCCAGAGAACTCCGCTTCCGTCCCCGAGTCCAGGGGCTGTGGGGAGAACGTTCGGGGGGCCGGACGGGCGGGGTTGCGGAGAGATGGATTCACACTCGGCGTGACGCGCCCCGTACCATTCCCACCATGGCAAAGGCTCCCATTCTCACTCCCCGTGCGGAAGACTTCCCGCGCTGGTACCAGGACTTGATCAACAAGGCCGAGCTGGCCGACAACGGCCCGGTGCGCGGCACCATGGTCATCCGACCGTACGGCTATGGGCTCTGGGAGCGCATGCAGCAGGAGATGGACGCCCGGATCAAGGACGCGGGCGCCTCCAACGCGTACTTCCCGCTCTTCATCCCGCAGTCCTACCTGACGAAGGAGGCGGAGCACGTCGAGGGCTTCGCCCCCGAGCTCGCGGTCGTCACGCACGGCGGCGGCAAGGAGCTGGACGAGCCGGTCGTCGTCCGGCCGACCTCCGAGACGATCATCAACGAGTACTTCTCCAAGTGGGTGCAGAGCTACCGCGACCTGCCCCTGCTGATCAACCAGTGGGCGAACGTGGTGCGTTGGGAGATGCGCCCGCGCGTCTTCCTGCGCACCAGCGAGTTCCTCTGGCAGGAGGGCCACACGGCCCACGCCACCTACGAGGACGCCCGCGACTACGCCGCCCGCATCCACCGCGACGTCTACTACGACTTCATGGTCAACGTCCTGGGCATCGACGTGGTGCTCGGCCGCAAGACGCCCAAGGAGCGCTTCGCGGGCGCGATCAACACCCTCACCCTCGAAGGCATGATGGGCGACGGCAAGGCGCTGCAGATGGGCACCAGCCACGAGCTCGGCCAGAACTTCGCCAAGGCGTTCAACACCTCGTACCTGTCGAAGGACGGGCAGCAGGAGCTCGTCTGGCAGACCTCCTGGGGCGTCTCGACCCGCATGGTCGGCGGTCTGATCATGTCGCACGGCGACGACAGCGGCCTGCGCGTCCCGCCGCGGCTGGCGCCGGTCCAGGCCGTCGTCCTGGCGATCAAGGGCGATGAGGCCGTGCTCGCCAAGGTCCGCGAGATCGGCGACGTGCTCAAGGCCGCGGGCGTCCGCGTGCAGGTCGACGACCGCACCGACACCCCCTTCGGCCGCCGCGCCGTGGACTGGGAGCTCAAGGGCGTGCCGGTCCGCATCGAGATCGGCCCGCGCGACCTGGAGAACGGCACCGCGATGCTGGCCCGCCGCATCCCGGGCGGCAAGGAGCCGGTGCGCATCGACGAGCTGGCCGCGCTGCTGCCGAAGGTTCTGGAAGAGGACCAGGAGCTGCTGCTGCGCCAGTCGCGCGAGCGCCGCGAGTCCCGTACGACGGACGTGAAGACGATCGACGAGGCGGCCGAGGCTGCCATCGCCGGCGGCTGGGCGCGGATCCCGTGGTCGGTGCTGGGCACGGACGGCGAGGCCGAGCTGGCCGAGCAGGCCGTGACGGTGCGCTGCCTGGTGAACGAGGACGGCTCGGTGCCGGACTCGGACGACGCGGCGGGCGCCCTGGCGATCGTCGCGCGCGCCTACTGAGGCGCCGTGCGGTGAGCGCGTGAGCGCTTACTGATGCGTCAGTACGTCCCACCTTGCGAACAGGTGCGCGGGTTCTCCACAGTTCTGCGCACCCGCCCTCGTCAGGGTGTATGAGGCGGGAAACTGACTGGTACGTGCAAAATATTTGGGATGGCCCGGTATCGGAACACCGGGCCGTCCCTGCTCGTTGTCACGACGTGAGCACGACACCACCTGTACTCGCCGCAGAGCTGGCGCAGGCGTGGGCCGACATTCAGCGGTACCACCCCGAGCTGCCGGATCTAGCCGCGCCCGAATCGTTGATCGGGGAGTCGTCGTCCGCCTGTGGCGCCGAGCTCTCCTTCGAAAGGCTGCTGCACGAGGCAGTGCACGGCATCGCGGCCGCCCGCGGTGTCCGGGACACGTCACGCGCCGGCCGCTACCACAACCGCCGGTTCCTGGCGATCGCGGAGGAGCTCGGGCTCGACCACAGCGAGGAGCCGCATCCCAGCAGCGGCTTCTCCCTGGTCGCGCTCAACCCGGAGGCGCGCAAGCGCTACCGCCCCACCATCGACAGACTCCAGCGGGCCCTCAAGGCGCACACGGTCGCCACGGCGGCCGACACCACCCGTACCTTCCGGGGTCCGGCGGCCCGGCACGGCTCGTCCGGCGGCGGGGTGCGCGTGAAGGCGGTCTGCGACTGCGGGCGCAACGTCCGGGTCGTGCCCTCCGTGCTCGCGCAGGCGCCGATCATGTGCGGCGGCTGCGGTCAGCCGTTCCGCATTCCCGAGGCCGTTTCCGTCGGCTGAGGCGGATCCGGGCCGGTCACGGGGCGCGGCCGGCCGATCCGGGTCGGCCGCCCCCGGCCGGTATGGCACAATGGGGGGCTGTACTCGACAGTCGCACAGGACCCCTCTCTCCTCCGGCTGACGCGTCCATCGGGCACCCGAGTACCGCAACCCCACGTGGCATCTTGTTGTGCCCAACCACGTCAAGACCAGGAGACACCACTTCCGTGGCAGTCAAGATCAAGCTGAAGCGTCTGGGCAAGATCCGT
Source organism: Streptomyces sp. NPDC002536 (assembly GCF_053594995.1). NCBI lineage: Bacteria > Bacillati > Actinomycetota > Actinomycetes > Kitasatosporales > Streptomycetaceae > Streptomyces > Streptomyces sp. NPDC002536. Next base: position 54,197 of record NZ_JBSFWU010000037.1, on the reverse strand, counting down.
TCGCCTCACTACCGCATCGTCATCGCCGACTCCCGCACCCGCCGTGACGGCCGGGCCATCGAGGAGATCGGTCTGTACCACCCGGTGCAGAACCCCTCGCGCATCGAGGTCGACAGCGAGCGTGCCCAGTACTGGCTGAGCGTCGGCGCCCAGCCGACCGAGCCCGTGCTGGCCATCCTCAAGGTCACCGGCGACTGGCAGAAGTTCAAGGGTCTGCCGGCCCCGGCCCCGATGCTCGTGGCCGAGCCGAAGGACAAGCGCGCCGCGTTCGAGGCCTTCACCAAGGCCCTCGAGGCGAACGACGCGAAGGGTGAGGCCATCACCCCGAAGGCCAAGAAGTCGGAGAAGAAGGACGAGGCCGCCGAGGCCGAGTCCGCGTCGACCGAGGCCTGAGGATGCTCGAGGAGGCCCTTGAGCACCTCGTGAAGGGCATCGTCGACAACCCCGACGACGTGCAGGTCGCCTCGCGCAACCTGCGCCGCGGGCGCGTGCTGGAGGTCCGGGTCCACCCCGACGACCTTGGCAAGGTGATCGGCCGCAACGGCCGCACCGCGCGTGCACTGCGAACCGTCGTGGGCGCCATCGGCGGCCGGGGCATCCGCGTCGACCTCGTCGACGTGGACCACGTTCGCTGAGCAAGCGATTGAGCACCGGCACGGGCCGGGAAGGGTTCTCCTTCCCGGCCCGTTGTCGCGTTCGTACGGAAATTTCGAGTACGGGACTTTTTGAGTGAGGACAGGATCGTGCAGCTCGTAGTCGGCAGGATCGGCCGCGCCCACGGGATCAAGGGCGAGGTCACCGTTGAGGTGCGTACGGACGAGCCCGAGCTGCGGCTCGGACCCGGGGCCGTGCTGGCCACCGACCCGGCCGGTACGGGGCCGCTCACCATCGAGTCCGGCCGGGTACACAGCGGCCGGCTGCTGCTCCGCTTCGCCGGCGTGGGCGACCGCACCGCCGCCGAGGCGCTGCGCAACACCCTCCTGATCGCCGAGGTCGACCCGGACGAGACGCCGGAGGACCCCGAGGAGTTCTACGACCACCAGCTGATGGACCTTGAGGTCGTCACCGTCGACGGCACGGTCGTCGGCCGGATCACGGAGATCTCCCACCTGCCCTCGCAGGACCTGTTCATCGTCGAGCGCCCCGACGGCGGCGAGGTCATGATCCCGTTCGTCTCCGAGATCGTCACGGAGATCGACCTGGACGCCCAGCGCGCGGTCGTCGACCCGCCGCGCGGGCTGCTCGACGGCGCCGATGCCGAGGTCGCGAGCTCCCGCGAAGAGGGCTCCGCCGAGGAGAGCCCCCGCGAGGAGGGTGACGCCTGATGCGCCTCGACGTCGTCACGATCTTCCCCGAGTACCTCGAACCGCTGAACGTCTCGCTCGTCGGCAAGGCCCGCGCCCGCGGGCAGCTGGACGTGCGCATCCACGACCTGCGCAGCTGGACGCACGACAAGCACAACACCGTCGACGACACCCCCTACGGCGGCGGCCCCGGCATGGTGATGAAGCCCGAGCCGTGGGGCGAGGCGCTCGACGAGATCATCGCCTCGGGGGACGGGGCACCCGTGATCGTGGTGCCCACCCCGAGCGGCAGGCCGTTCACCCAGGAGCTGGCCGTCGAGCTCTCCGGGAAGCCGTGGCTGGTCTTCACCCCGGCCCGCTACGAGGGCATCGACCGCCGCGTCATCGAGGAGTACGGCGACCGCGTCGACGTGCGCGAGGTCTCCATCGGCGACTACGTGCTGGCCGGCGGCGAGGCCCCGGTCCTGGTGATGGTCGAGGCCGTCGCCCGGCTGCTGCCCGGCGTGCTGGGCAACGCCGAGTCGCACCGCGACGACTCCTTCGCGCCCGGCGCCATGGCCGACCTGCTGGAGGGCCCGGTCTACACCAAGCCCCCGGAGTGGCGCGACCGCGGCATCCCGGACGTCCTGGTCAGCGGCCACCACGGGAAGATCGCCCGCTGGCGCCGCGACGAGGCGCTGCGCCGGACGACCGCCAACCGGCCCGACCTGATCGAGCGGGCCGACCCGGCGGCGTTCGACAAGAAGGACCGCGAAATGCTCTCGATCCTGGGCTGGGCCCCGGGCGAAGACGGCCGATTTGGGCGACTGGGCCAGGCCGTGGAAGAATGAGCCGTTGCCTTGCGTCCGGCGTGCGCCCCTGCCACAGGGGGAACGACGCCGCCCGCCGCTCCGGCACGATTTTCGACTTTCCAGAACCGTTCCGCCGATGACCTGTGGCATTGGCGAGGAAGCAGACTCGTATGTCCTCCCTGCTCGACAACGTCAACGCCGCGTCGCTGCGCACCGACGTCCCCGCCTTCCGTCCCGGTGACACCGTGAACGTCCACGTTCGCGTCATCGAGGGCAACCGCTCCCGCATCCAGCAGTTCAAGGGTGTCGTCATCCGCCGCCAGGGCGCGGGCGTCAGCGAGACCTTCACGGTCCGCAAGGTCTCCTTCTCCGTCGGCGTCGAGCGCACCTTCCCGGTGCACAGCCCGATCTTCGAGAAGATCGAGCTCGTGACCCGCGGTGACGTCCGTCGCGCCAAGCTGTACTACCTCCGTGAGCTGCGCGGCAAGGCCGCGAAGATCAAGGAGAAGCGCGACAACTGAACTGCTCGCCGGCGTTCCGACCGGGCCGGATAGGATTTCGGCCCGATGGACACCGACGCACAGTTCGCACAGCTTCCGGAGCGCGACCACTCTCCAGACCCCGTCGAGGGGGAGGAGCAGGGGTCGCGCTCCGCGCATGTCCGGGGCTCCTCTCCGCTGCGCGCCCTGCGGGAGTGGGCGACGGGCGGCGGTCCGCTGCGCCGGGCCGTGCTGCTGCTGGCCTGCTGCATGGTGTTCGTGCTCCTGGTCAGCAGCTATCTGGTGCAGCCCTTCCTGATCCCGAGCGGCTCGATGGAGAACACGCTCCGGATCGGCGACCGGGTGCTCGTCAACAAGCTCGCCTACCGCTTCGGTGACACGCCCCGCCGCGGCGACGTGATCGTCTTCGACGGCACCGAATCCTTCGTCCAGGACCCGCCCGCCGAGAACCCCGTGACGGCGGTGATCCGCAAGGCGGGGTCGTCCGTGGGCCTGATGACGCCGGCGGGGACGGACTACGTCAAGCGGGTCGTGGGCATCGGCGGCGACCGCGTCACCTGCTGCGACAAGCGCGGGCTGTTGCAGGTCAACGGCCATCCGGTGCTGGAGGAGGGCTATCTCCACCCCGGCGACGCCCCGTCCCGGGTACCGTTCGACATCGTGGTGCCGGAGGGAAAGCTCTGGGTCATGGGGGATCACCGAGACGACTCCCGTGACTCTCGTGATCATTTGGGGGAGCCCGGCGGGGGCACGGTCCCCGTGGACCGGGTCATAGGACGTGCCGACTGGATCGGCTGGCCGTTCGGCCGGATCCGCTCGCTGCCGAGGACCGGCGCCTTCGACGGCGTGCCGGTTCCGGGGCCGGGGACCGCCCACGGCGGTATGCCGCATGGGTAGCCACAGTCGTACCGCCGCGAGGGGACGCGGCAGGGCGGCGGGGCGTGCGGCCGAGGAGCCCGTACCGGAAGGGCGGGCCGCACGGCGGAAGGCCGCGCGGCGGGTCGTACGGCGCAGGCGCCGGGCCACGATCCGGGAGGTGCCGGTCCTCATAGCGGTGGCGCTGCTGATCGCGCTGGTGCTCAAGACCTTCCTGGTGCAGGCGTTCGTCATCCCGTCCGGTTCCATGGAGCAGACCATCCGGATCGGCGACCGGGTGCTCGTCGACAAGCTGACGCCCTGGTTCGGGTCCACGCCGCACCGCGGCGACGTGGTGGTCTTCAAGGACCCGGGCGGCTGGCTGGAGGGCGAGCAGACGCACACGGGACAGGATCCGGTGGGCATCCGCCAGATCAAGCAGGGGCTGACGTTCATCGGCCTGCTGCCGTCCGCCGACGAGCAGGACCTGATCAAGCGGGTGATCGGCACCGGCGGCGATACGGTCAAGTGCTGCGACAAGGACGGCAAAATCACGGTCAACGGAACGCCGTTGGACGAGCCGTACATCCACCCGGGCAACCCGCCGTCCCAGATCCGCTTCGAGGTGAAGGTCCCTCGGGGGCGGCTGTTCGTCATGGGGGACCACCGGTCCAATTCGGCCGATTCCCGCTTCCATCTGGACGAGGCCGGGCAGGGGACCGTACCGGAGAACCTGGTGGTCGGGCGGGCGATCGTGATCGCCTGGCCGTTCGGTCACTGGAGCCGGCTGGCCGAACCCGGCGGATTTTCGTCGGTCGGGGACGCGCCGCGGGCGGGAGCGCGCGCGGAGGCCCCGGAGCATAGGGTGTCCCCCACGGATCAGGAAGGATTGATCCGGCTCCCGACCCCTGCGGAACTCCCGCTCGTTATGGGAGTGGTGGGCCTGCGTCGTATGTACGACAGGCGGCAGCGTGGAGTGAGGAGTGGATTGTGGGGGATTTGGCGGTCGGCGCCCGGTCCGGTCACGGAGAGCCCGAGAAGCGGCCCGGCGGGCCGGACGGGTCATCGAGGGGTGACGCGTCCGATGAGGCCATGTCCCAGGCAGCGGTCGGACCGGCCGGGCCGGAGCACGACGAGGTGACGTCCGGGGAGGAGCCCGGGCGGGCGGCCGGCCGGGGTGCGAACAGCATGGTGCCCAAGAAACAACGATCCTTCTGGAAGGAGCTGCCGATCCTGGTCGGCATCGCTCTCGTCCTCGCGCTCATCATCAAGACCTTCCTGGTGCAGGCGTTCTCGATCCCCTCGGAGTCGATGCAGAACACCCTGCAGCGCGGCGACCGGGTGCTGGTCGACAAGCTCACGCCGTGGTTCGGATCGAAACCCGAGCGCGGCGAGGTCGTCGTCTTCCACGATCCCGGCGGCTGGCTCGGCGAGACCCCCCAGCAGGACAACGGCCCGATCGCGGGCGGCCTGCAGAAGGTGCTCAGCTTCATCGGCCTGATGCCCTCGGCCGAGGAGAAGGACCTCATCAAGCGGGTCATCGCGACCGGCGGCGACACCGTCGAGTGCAAGGGCAACAACGACCCGGTGGTCGTCAACGGCAAGCCGCTCAGCGAGCCGTACATCTTCCCGGGCAACACGCCCTGCGGGGACAAGCCGTTCGGCCCGATCAAGGTCCCCAAGGGCCGGATCTGGGTCATGGGCGACCACCGCCAGGACTCCCTCGACTCCCGCTACCACCAGGAGCTGGACAAGTACCAGGGCACGGTCTCGGAGGACGAGGTCGTCGGGCGCGCCATCGTCGTCGCCTGGCCGCTGAACCGCTGGTCCACGCTGCCGGTGCCGGACACCTTCAGCCAGCCGGGGCTGAGCGCGGCCGCCGCTACGGCGCCGCCCGCCCTCGGGCTGGCGGGCGCGGTGCCGCTGGTGCTGTGGCGCCGCCGCCGGATCGTCGGGAAGGCCGCGCAGAAGGGCTGACCGGCGCCGGTACCCCCGGGTAGGGTGCGATTCCATGCCGCCGCGGGCGGAGGGATGCGGATCCGAGGCACACGGGGGTCGCGATGAGCACAGCGGGACGTACGGGCGAGGGCCACGGCCGCGCGGGCAGGGTACTGTCCGGGCTGGCCGTGGCCCTCGGCTGTGTGCTCTTCCTGGGCGGTTTCGCCTGGGGCGCGTTCCTGTACCGGCCGTACACGGTGCCCACCGACTCCATGGCCCCGACCATCGGCCGGGACGACCGGGTGCTCGCCCAGCGCATCCACGGCGGCGACGTGCGCCGCGGGGACGTGGTCGTCTTCCGGGACAAGGTCTGGGGCGACGTGCCGATGGTCAAGCGGGTCGTCGGGGTGGGCGGGGACACCGTCGCGTGCTGCGACAAGCAGGGGCGGCTGACGGTCGACGGCCGGTCCATTGACGAGCCCTACCTCGGTACCGAGGGGCCGGCTTCGCCCACCGGCTTCTCGGCCACCGTCCCGGAGGGCCAGCTCTTCCTGCTGGGCGACCACCGCACCGACTCCCTCGACTCCCGGTACCACCTCACCGACCCCGGCCACGGCACGGTGCCGCGCGACGCCGTCCGGGCGCGCGTCGACGCCACGGCCTGGCCGGCGTCAGGCTGGGGCATGCTCGGCCGCCCGGCGTCCTTCGCCGCGCTCCCGGGCGGCACCTCGCAGCCCGGACCGCTGCCGCAGGTGGTGACCGCCGTGATCGCCGGCGCCGTGCTCATCCTGGGAGGTGCGGCGTACGGTCCCGTCGCGCGCCGGGCGGAGGGCCGGGCGGCGCGGCGGGAGAAGCACGAGAGGGCGGTGGCGTCCCATGGCTGAGCACGACGCGCTCCGCAGGGCGGCCCGGGTGGTGCTGCTCGACCGGCAGGACCGCATCCTGCTGCTGCACGGCTACGAACCGGACGACCCCTCCGACACCTGGTGGTTCACCCCGGGCGGCGGGCTGGAGGGCGCCGAGGACTGGGCGGAGGCGGCGCGCCGGGAACTGGCCGAGGAGACCGGGATCACCGAGATCGACCTGGGCCCGGTGCTCTGGCGGCGCATCTGCTCCTTCCCGTTCGACGGGCGACGCTGGGACCAGGACGAGTGCTATTTCCTGGCCCGGACGGACCAGGAGCCCGACTGGACCGGCGGCGGGACGGAGCTGGAGCGGCGGAGCCTCACGGGTCTGCGGTGGTGGACCTGCGAGGAACTGCTCGCGACCCGTGAGACGGTGTATCCGACCAGGCTCGCCGAGCTGCTGCAGAGGCTGCTCGACGAGGGTCCCCCGAGCTCACCGGTGCGCCTGGAGACGGAGCGCGCCTGAAGCACAATGGGGGGACGCACGGCTGAAGGGGAACATGCCATGAGCGCCGAGGACCTCGAGAAGTACGAGACCGAGATGGAGCTGAAGCTCTACCGGGAGTACCGCGACGTCGTCGGACTGTTCAAATACGTGATCGAGACCGAGCGGCGTTTCTACCTCACGAACGACTACGAGATGCAGGTCCACTCCGTGCAGGGAGAGGTCTTCTTCGAGGTCTCGATGGCCGACGCGTGGGTCTGGGACATGTACCGGCCGGCCCGGTTCGTGAAGCAGGTACGGGTGCTCACGTTCAAGGACGTGAACATCGAGGAGCTGAACAAGACCGACCTCGACCTCCCGGGAGGGTGACGGGGTTTTCCACAATCGCCGGGTTGTCCACCAAGATCCAACAGTTTCCGGCGCAGGCGTCACTCTCGGTGCGGGAGGTGGTGCCGAATGGACGCTCGACGAGCGCTCGGACGCTACGGGGAGGACCTGGCGGTGCGCCGGCTGGCCGCGGCCGGGATGACGGTGGTGGCGCGGAACTGGCGGTGCCGCGAGGGCGAGCTGGACATCGTGGCCCGTGATGCGGACGCCCTGGTCGTGTGCGAGGTGAAGACCCGCAGGGCCGGGCGGTACGAGCATCCGCTGGCGGCCGTGCGGCCGGGCAAGGCCGGCCGGCTGAGACTGCTGGCCGAGCGCTGGCTGGAGCGGCACGGCGGGCCGCCGCCGGGCGGTGTGCGGATCGACGTGGTGGGCGTGACCGTCCCCGACCGCGGTGCACCCGTGGTGGAGCACGTCAGGGGGGCGGCCTGATGGGTTTCGCCCGTACCTGCTCGGTCGCCCTGGTCGGGGTCGAGGGCGTCGTGGTCGAGGTCCAGGCCGGCCTGGAGCCCGGCGTCGCGGCCTTCACCCTGGTCGGCCTGCCCGACAAGAGCCTGGTCGAGTCGAAGGACCGGGTCAGGGCGGCCGTGGTCAACTCCGGTGCCGAATGGCCGCAGAAGAAGCTCACCGTGGGTCTCAGCCCGGCCTCCGTCCCCAAGGGCGGCAGCGGCTTCGACCTCGCCGTGGCCTGCGCCGTCCTGGGCGCGGCCGAGCGCGTGGATCCGCGCGCCATCGCCGATCTGATGCTGATCGGCGAGCTGGGCCTCGACGGCCGGGTCCGCCCGGTCCGGGGCGTCCTCCCAGCGGTGCTGGCCGCGGCCGACGCGGGCTACCGGCACGTCGTCGTCCCCGAGGCCACGGCCGCCGAGGCGGCGCTGGTGCCCGGGATCTCGGTCCTCGGGGTGCGCAGCCTGCGCCAGGTCATCGCCGTCCTGGCCGACGAGCCGGTGCCCGAGGAGGACGAGAGCCTGCCGGGCGAGGGCCACCCGGATCCCGTGATGGCCGGGCTTCTCCTGCCGGGAGCCGCCCTGGGCGTGCCCGTGTCGGACGCCCTCGACCGGCCCGACCTGGCGGAGGTCGCCGGGCAGCACCGCGCCCGCCGGGCCCTGGAGGTGGCCGCCGCCGGGCGCCACCACCTTCTCTTTCACGGGCCGCCCGGAGCAGGCAAAACGATGTTGGCCGAGCGGCTGCCCGGGCTGCTGCCTCCCCTCACCCGTCAGGAGTCACTGGAGGTGACGGCGGTGCACTCGGTGGCCGGGGTGCTTCCGCCGGGGCAACCCCTCATCGACCGCGCGCCGTTCTGCGCGCCCCACCACTCCGCCTCCATGCCGTCCCTGGTCGGCGGGGGTTCGGGGATGCCGCGGCCAGGGGCGGTGTCGCTGGCGCACCGGGGCGTGCTGTTTCTGGACGAGGCCCCGGAGTTCCCCGGGCGGGTGCTCGATGCACTGCGGCAGCCCCTCGAATCCGGTCACGTGGTCATCGCCCGCTCGGGCGGGGTGATGCGCCTCCCGGCCCGCTTCCTGCTCGCGCTGGCCGCCAATCCCTGCCCGTGCGGCCGGCACGGCATGACGGGGGACGGCTGCGACTGTCCGCCGCGGGTGATCAGGCGTTATCTCGCCCGGCTCTCCGGGCCGTTGATGGACCGTGTGGACTTGAGGGTGACGGTCGAGCCGGTGGCCCGCTCCGAGCTGACCGGCCCGGGCACCGCCGAGCCGACCGCCGTGGTCGCCTCCCGGGTGCTCGCCGCGCGCGAGCGGGCTGCCGACCGGTACGCGGGCACGCCGTGGCGCACCAACAGCGAGGTGCCCGGGCACGAGCTGCGCACGCGCTGGCGTGCCGGTCCGGGCGCGCTGGCCGAGGCCGAGCGGGACATGGAGCGAGGCCTGCTGACGGCCCGTGGGCTGGACCGGGTGCTCCGGGTGGCCTGGACCGTGGCCGACCTCGCCGGTCACGACCGCCCCGACGCCGAAGACGTCGCCCAGGCCCTGGAGCTGCGCACGGGCATCCAGCGGGGCGCGGTCCTGGCGGGAGGACGGCCGTGACGGGTCCCGGCCGGGACGAGCGGCTGGCGCGGGCGGCGCTGACGCGGCTGACCGAGCCCGGCGACGAGACCGTCGGCCGGTGGCTGCGGCAGATGGGGCCCGTGGGGCTGGTGCGAGGGCTGACGGGCAACGGGCCACCGCCGAAGGGCGCCCGGGAGGAGCGGCTGGCCGGTTGCCGGGCCCGTGCCGAGATGCTCGACCCCGTGGCCGACCTCGCCACCGTCGCCCGGCTCGGCGGCCGCTTCCTCTGCCCCGGCGACCTCGAATGGCCCGGACAGCTGGACGACCTGGGCGACGCCCGGCCCATCGGCCTGTGGGTGCGCGGGAGTCCGGGCGTGCGGACGTGGGCGCTGCGCTCCGTGGCGGTGGTCGGCGCCCGGGCCTGCACCGGCTACGGCTCCCATGTGGCGGCCACCCTGGGCGCAGGGCTCGCGGAGCGCGGCTGGGTCGTCGTGTCCGGGGCGGCCTACGGGGTCGACGGCGCCGCCCACAGGGGAGCGCTCGCCGCCGACGGGGCGACGGTGGCGGTGCTGGCCTCGGGGGTGGACGTGCCCTATCCGCGCGGGCACACCGAGTTGCTGGACCGCATCGCGGAACAGGGGCTGCTGCTGGCCGAGTTGCCCCCGGGCGGGCACCCGACGCGCAGCAGGTTCGTACTGCGGAACCGGGTCATCGCGGCCCTGACGCGCGGCACCGTGGTCGTCGAGGCCGAGTACCGCAGCGGATCGCTCGTCACGGCGCGGCGGGCGCAGGAGCTGGGCCGGCACACCATGGGCGTGCCCGGGCCCGTCACGTCGGGGCTCTCGGCCGGGGTGCACGAACTGCTGCGCGAGGGCGCGTGCCTGGTGTCCGACGCCGACGACGTCGCCGAGCTTGTTGGCGGCATGGGGGAGCTGGCACCGCTGCGCCGGGGGCCGGTGGTGGCCCGGGACCTGCTCGACCCCGAGGCGGCCAGAGCACTGGAGGCGGTGCCTGCGCGCGGGGGCGCGCAGGCCCGCGCGATCGCCCGCGAGGCAGGGATGGGACGGGAGCAAACCCTGGGCCGACTCTACGAGCTCCAGGCCCTGGGATTCGTGGAACGGCAGGGTGATCTCTGGCAGTTGGCTGCCGCCGCGTCAACATCCGGCACCCCCAAGCCCCCCGGACGGCATGCCGGTGTGCGGCGAGGCGGTGCTTGACCTGGGGTGATCGGGTGAAAGGGTGAAGAGGACGACCGCTGCGGCCCTATGACGGGCCCTTGCCGTCGCGGGCGCCCCGCGGCCGTCGCCGTGACGTGCGGTCCGCGGAACGTATCTGCGCACACCGAAGGGGTCTCCTCGCGCACCGCAGTCCTCCAGTCACGCTACGCTCACGGGATTCCAGCCATCCGCACCACCCGATCCACGTCACAGCAGAACGGCTCAAGACGACGCATGCACCGGCACACCTCGGGTTCCGACCGCGCGGCGGCACCTCCCGCGGCCCGCGGCGCCGTGCGCCCGCCCGCGCCCGCCACGCTCGACGAGCTGTGGCAGGCGTACAAGACCTCGGGCGACGACCGGCTGCGGGAGCAACTGATCCTCCACTACTCGCCGCTGGTGAAGTACGTGGCGGGGCGCGTCAGCGTGGGCCTGCCGCCCAACGTCGAGCAGGCGGACTTCGTCTCGTCCGGAGTCTTCGGACTCATCGACGCCATCGAGAAGTTCGACCCCGCGCGGTCGATCAAGTTCGAGACGTACGCCATCACCCGGATCCGCGGTGCCATGATCGACGAACTGCGCGCGCTGGACTGGATCCCGCGTTCGGTCCGGCAGAAGGCGCGGGCCGTCGAGCGTGCGTACGCCACCCTGGAGGCCGCCCTGCACCGCACGCCCACCGAGGTCGAGGTGGCGGCGGAGATGGGCATTCCGATCGACGAACTGCACTCCGTCTTCAGTCAGTTGTCGCTGGCCAACGTGGTGGCCCTGGAGGAGCTGCTACACGCGGGCGGCGAGGCCGGCGACCGGCTGAGCCTGATGGACACGCTGGAGGACACCACCGCCGACGACCCCGTCGAGGTCGCGGAGGACCACGAGCTGCGCCGCCTGCTGGCCCGTGCCATCAACACCCTTCCCGACCGGGAGAAGACGGTGGTGACCCTCTATTACTACGAGGGCCTCACCCTCGCCGAGATCGGCCACGTGCTCGGCGTCACGGAGAGCAGGGTCAGCCAGATCCACACCAAGTCCGTGCTCCAGCTGAGGGCCAAGCTGGCGGACGTGGGACGCTGAATCGTCCCTCCAATTCCTCCTTCCTTTTCCTCCCTCCAACGTCGTCCCCCGCAGGGCCGGTCCGTAGAGTGGAGCCGTGCCCAGGATTCGAGCGGCCTCAGTGGCCGAGCACCGGACCATGCAGCGCGGCGCCCTGCTCGACGCCGCCCGCTCCCTGCTGTCCGAAGGTGGTACGGAGGCGCTGACCTTCCCCGCCCTCGCCGAGCGCACCGGGCTCGCGCGGTCCTCCGTCTACGAGTACTTCCGCTCGCGCGCGGCCGTGGTCGAGGAGCTGTGCGCGGTCGACTTCCCCGTCTGGGCCGCCGAGGTCGAAGCCGCGATGGAGCGCGCCGCCACCCCCGAGGACAAGATCGAGGCCTATGTGCGCCGGCAGCTGGCGCTCGTCGGCGACCGCCGGCACCGGGCCGTGGTCGCCATCTCCGCGGGCGAGCTGGACGCCGGTGCCCGCGAGAAGATCCGCGCCGCGCACGGCGGGCTGATCGCCATGGTCGTGGAGGCCCTCCAGGTGCTGGGCCACGAGCAGCCCCGGCTGGCCGCGATGCTGCTCCAGGGCGTCGTCGACGCCGCGGTGCGCCGCATCGAGCTCGGTGCGGCCGAGGACCCCGGGCACATCACCGAAGCCGCCGTCTCCATGGCCCTGCGGGGCGTCCGCGGCTGAGGCCGCGGCCGCACTCTCCAGGCTTCCCGTCAGCGGCAGCAGCCGCGACGGCGGGCGCCGCAGCATCCACGGCGGCAGCAGGCTCAGCGGGTCGAGATAGACGTCCCCGCGCAGCAGGCCCCAGTGCAGGCAGCCGGCCGGGCTGGGGGTACCTCCCACGCCGTTCAGGCAGTGGGGGCGGGAGGGGGCGGCGTCCAGCACCCCCACCACCTGGCCCGCCGCCACGTGGTCGCCCTCGTGCACCGTCGCCCGCACCGGTTCGTACGTCGTCCGCAGGGGCGGGCTGCCGGTCCCGTCCAACTCCACCGACAGCACTCCGCGGCCCGCGACCGTGCCCGTGAAGGACACCCTGCCCGGCGCGGCAGCCCGCACCGGGGCTCCTGCGCGGGCGCCGAGATCCACCCCGCGGTGCCCGGCCGCCCAGCGCACCGGGGGCGGCTCCCAGCCCCGCACCACCAGCGGCCGGCCGCCCCGCGCTCCCGCCACGGGCCAGGCCCGGTCCGCGCTGCGGCCGGCCGGAGCCGCCCGCCGCAGCGTCGCGTCGGCGGGCGGGGCGCAGATACAGAGCGCCACCGCCAGACAGAAGAAGAGGCAGAGGAGACGGAGGAGACCGGGAACGTGCCGTCGCACGTGGTGCCATCGCATGTGCCCACGGTGACGGAGCGCGGCGGATTGCGGGGATCATGACCGGGTTCTGTGGACTACTCGCGGGTTGTGCACAACGCCGTCACCCGGGCCTTCTCCGGTCCCGTACACTTCTCATGGCGATCCGGGTCACCGGGTCGACTTCGCACGCCCCGCCACCGGTCTCCCGGTGGACGTGTCCCTCGGTCCGACGATCTCCTGTGCCTGCACGGAGTGTCACGGCTGGCGCGTCGGGGCGTCAGGAGCGGCGGCCGGCCGGCCGCCGTGGAAACCGAGTATCTCAAGGAGCGCGGCCATGGCCGTCGTCACGATGCGGGAGCTGCTGGAGAGCGGCGTCCACTTCGGTCACCAGACCCGTCGTTGGAACCCGAAGATGAAGCGTTTCATCTTCACGGAGCGCAACGGCATCTACATCATCGACCTGCTCCAGTCGCTGTCGTACATCGACCGCGCCTACGAGTTCGTCAAGGAGACCGTCGCGCACGGCGGCTCCATCATGTTCGTCGGTACGAAGAAGCAGGCCCAGGAGGCCATCGCCGAGCAGGCGACCCGCGTCGGCATGCCCTACGTGAACCAGCGCTGGCTGGGCGGCATGCTCACCAACTTCTCGACCGTCTACAAGCGCCTGCAGCGCCTGAAGGAGCTCGAGCTCATCGACTTCGAGGACGTGGCCGCCTCCGGCCTCACCAAGAAGGAGCTCCTGGTCCTCTCCCGCGAGAAGGCCAAGCTGGAGAAGACCCTCGGCGGCATCCGCGAGATGCAGAAGGTCCCGAGCGCCGTCTGGGTCGTCGACACCAAGAAGGAGCACATCGCCGTCGGTGAGGCGCGCAAGCTCCGCATCCCGGTCGTCGCCATCCTCGACACCAACTGCGACCCGGACGAGGTCGACTACAAGATCCCGGGCAACGACGACGCCATCCGCTCCGTCACCCTGCTCACCCGCGTGATCGCCGACGCCGTCGCCGAGGGCCTCATCGCCCGCTCCGGTGTCGCCACCGAGGGCAAGGGCGAGAAGGCCGCCGCCGAGCCGCTGGCCGAGTGGGAGCGCGACCTGCTCGAGGGCGAGAAGAAGGCCGACGAGCCCGCCGCCGAGGCTGCTGCCGAGCCCGCCGCCGCCGAGGCCGAGAAGCCGGCCGCGGACGCCGAGCAGGCCTGACCCTCCGCACCGCACCGTGGGGGCCCTGTGCCCCCGCGGTGTCCCGGTGGATCCACGGCCGGATCCCGTCCGTTGGACGGGGCCCGGTCGTTGTGGTGACCTCAAGACGGACCAGCCCAAGCCCGGAGCCCAGGGCCCGGGACCAGGCGTAGTGCACGAGAAGGATTCTAAGGATGGCGAACTTCACCGCCGCTGACGTCAAGAAGCTCCGCGAGCTCACCGGCGCCGGCATGATGGACTGCAAGAAGGCGCTCGACGAGGCCGAGGGTGTCCTCGAGAAGGCCGTCGAGATCGTCCGCGTCAAGGGCCTGAAGGGCGTGGCCAAGCGCGAGAGCCGCACCACCGAGAACGGTGCGGTCGTCTCGAGCATCGCCGCCGACAACACCTCCGGTGTCATCGTCGAGCTCAAGTGCGAGACCGACTTCGTCGCCAAGGGCGAGAAGTTCGTGGCCGTCGCCGAGGCCCTGGCCGCCCACGTCGCCAAGACCGCTCCGGCCGACGTCGAGGCCCTGATGGCCTCCGAGATCGAGGCCGGCAAGACCGTCCAGGCGTTCGTGGACGAGGCCAACGCCACCCTCGGCGAGAAGATCGTCGTGGACCGCTTCGCCGTCTTCGGCGACGGCTACGTCTCCGCGTACATGCACCGCACCGCCGCGGACCTGCCGCCGCAGGTCGGCGTGCTGGTCGAGCTGGACAAGGAGAACGCCGAGGTCGCCAAGGACGTCGCGCAGCACATCGCCGCCTTCGCGCCGAAGTTCCTCTCCCGCGACGCCATCCCGGCCGATGTCGTGGACAACGAGCGCCGCGTCGCCGAGGCCACCGCTCGCGAGGAGGGCAAGCCCGAGGCCGCCCTGCCGAAGATCGTCGAGGGTCGCGTCACCGGCTTCTTCAAGGAGCAGGTCCTGCTGGACCAGCCCTTCGCCAAGGACAACAAGAAGACCGTCCAGAAGATCCTGGACGAGGCCGGTGTCACGCTGAAGCGCTTCGCGCGCATCCGCGTCGGCGCCTGAGCCGCCCGGCAGGACAGCGAACGACCTGCGACCCGCTAGGGTCGTATGCAGCCGACCGTCCACCAGTCGGCCGCTGATGTGACGAGGAGGCCATTGCCGCAGAGGGATTCGAAGAGAACCCGTCCGGCAATGGCCTTCTTCGTATGTGCACGAGGAGATTTCCAATGAATCAGGGTGCGGACGCCACGCAGGCCGCCGACAACAGCGCCATCAAGGGCACACGCCGGTTCCTGCTGAAACTGTCAGGTGAGGCCTTCTCCGGCGGCGGCGGGCTCGGCGTCGACCCCGATGTCGTGCACGCCATCGCCCGTGAGATCGCGGCCGTGGTCCGCGAGGGCTACGAGATCGCCGTCGTCATCGGCGGCGGCAACTTCTTCCGTGGCGCCGAGCTCCAGCAGCGCGGCATGGACCGGGCCCGCTCGGACTACATGGGCATGCTCGGCACCGTGATGAACTCCCTCGCCCTCCAGGACTTCCTGGTCAAGGAAGGCGTCGAGACGCGGGTGCAGACCGGCATCACCATGGGCCAGGTCGCCGAGCCGTTCATCCCGCTGCGCGCCGTGCGCCACCTGGAGAAGGGCCGCGTCGTGATCTTCGGCGCGGGCATGGGCATGCCCTACTTCTCCACGGACACCACCGCCGCCCAGCGCGCCCTGGAGATCCACGCCGAGGCGATCCTCATGGGCAAGAACGGCGTCGACGGAATCTACGACTCCGACCCCAAGAAGAACCCCGACGCGGTCAAGTTCGACGCGCTGGAGTACGGCGAGGTGCTCGCCCGCGGCCTCAAGGTCGCCGACGCCACGGCCATCAGCCTGTGCATGGACAACAAGCTGCCGATCCTCGTCTTCGAGCTGCTCGCCGAGGGCAACATCGCCCGTGCGGTCAAGGGTGAGAAGATCGGCACGCTCGTGAGCGACCAGGGCTCGCGGGACTGAGAGCCCGCACGGCCGCCCGTACCGCCCGCCGACGGCCTCGGCGGGTCCGGGGCGGCAACTCCGTGCCGCGGGAAGACCCTCGGCACGGGGATGGACAACTGCCTGCCGGTCGGACACCGTGCAGGAGAAGACGCGCGCAGGGGCGAGGCTCTGCTTACTGATAACACCAGGAGCAAGTGGTGATCGAAGAGATCCTCCTCGAGGCCGAGGAGAAGATGGAGAAGGCCGTTGTGGTCGCCAAGGAGGACTTCGCGGCGATCCGCACCGGGCGTGCGCACCCCGCGATGTTCAACAAGATCGTGGCCGACTACTACGGTGCACTGACGCCGATCAACCAGCTGGCGTCGTTCTCGGTGCCCGAGCCGCGCATGGCCGTCGTCACGCCGTTCGACAAGACCGCGCTGCGCAACATCGAGCAGGCGATCCGCGACTCGGACCTGGGCGTCAACCCGAGCAACGACGGCAACATCATCCGTGTGACGTTCCCCGAGCTCACCGAGGAGCGCCGCCGCGACTACATCAAGGTGGCCCGGGGCAAGGGCGAGGACGCGAAGGTCTCGATCCGCTCCGTGCGCCGCAAGGCCAAGGACGCCCTGGACAAGCTCGTCAAGGACAAGGAGTCCGGCGAGGACGACGTGCGCCGCGCCGAGAAGGAGCTCGACGACACCACCGCGAAGTACGTCGCGCAGGTGGACGAGCTGCTCAAGCACAAGGAATCCGAGCTCCTCGAGGTCTGATGAACGACGCATCCTGGGGAGCTCCGCCGCACATGGGACACCGGTGGTCCCCCGACGGGGGTCCCTCCGGCCCGGCGGGTCCTCTGCACGAGGCGGGCGCGGCGGCGCAGACTCGCCCCATGCCCATCGTGCCCGACGCAGGCGGAGACCAGGACGACCGTGAGCAGGGTGCCGCTCATGTCGGCGGCCCCCTGTTCCGCGATGAACAGGAGCCCGACATCCGGCCTCAGGAGCCCGCCGCCCCCCAGGCGGCGCAGGCGGGGAAGAAGAGCGCGGGCCGGGACCTGCGGGCCGCGATAGGGGTCGGGATCGGCCTCGGCGCGGTCATCCTCGCCTCCCTGTTCGTCTACAAGCCCGTCTTCCTCGGCGTGATCGTGCTCGCCGTGGTGGTCGGACTGTGGGAGCTGACCTCCCGGCTCGCGGAGCGGAAGGGCATCAAGGCCCCCCTGGTGCCGCTGGCGATCGGCGGCGCGGCGATGACGGTCGCGGGCTACGTCAACGGGGCCGAGGGCGCGTGGGTGGCCATGGCCTTCACGGCGCTCGCGGTGCTCGTCTGGCGGATGACGGAGCCGCCGGACGACTACCTCAAGGACGTCACCGCCGGCCTCTTCGCGGCCTTCTACGTGCCGTTCCTGGCGACCTTCGTGGCGCTGATGCTGGCCGCGGGGGACGGCGCCTGGCGGGTGCTGACCTTCCTGATCCTGACGGTGGTCAGCGACACCGGTGCCTACGCGGTGGGCTGGCGGTTCGGCAAGCACAAGCTGGCACCGCGCATCAGCCCCGGCAAGACCCGCGAGGGCCTGGCCGGTGCGGTGGCGTTCGCGATGGTGGCGGGCGCGCTGTGCATGCAGTTCCTGATCGACGACGGCGTCTGGTGGCAGGGCCTGCTGCTGGGCCTCGCGGTCGCGGTCAGCGCCACCCTGGGCGACCTGGGTGAGTCCATGATCAAGCGGGACCTGGGCATCAAGGACATGGGCGCCCTGCTGCCGGGGCACGGCGGGATCATGGACCGGCTGGACTCCCTGCTGCCGACCGCGCCGGTGGTCTGGCTGCTGATGGTGGTCTTCGTCGGCTCCTGAGCTGCACTTTTACCAAACGGGGCCTGCTGTCCACCGGACGGCGGGCCCCGTTCCGTACGTCTGCGACACTGGAAGAACCATGCCTAAGCCCGGAGAACTCACTTTCGTCGCCCCCCGCGGAGCCAAGAAGCCCCCGCGGCACCTTGCCGACCTCAGCCCCGCCGAACGCCGCGAGGCCGTCGCCGCGATCGGCGAGAAGCCGTTCCGTGCGAAGCAGCTGTCACAGCACTACTTCGCCCGGTACGCGCACGACCCGGAGGCATGGACCGACATCCCCGCCGCCGCGCGCGAGAAGCTCGCGAGCGAGCTGCTGCCGCAGCTGATGAGCGTGGTGCGGCACATCTCGTGCGACAACGACACCACCCGCAAGACCCTCTGGCGGCTCCACGACGGCAAGCTCGTCGAGTCGGTGCTGATGCGCTACCCCGACCGCGTCACCATGTGCATCAGCTCCCAGGCGGGCTGCGGCATGAACTGCCCGTTCTGCGCCACCGGCCAGGCCGGTCTCGAGCGCAACCTGTCGACCGCCGAGATCGTGCACCAGATCGTGGACGGCATGCGCGCGCTGCGCGACGGCGAGGTGCCCGGAGGCCCGGCGCGGCTGTCCAACATCGTCTTCATGGGCATGGGCGAGCCGCTCGCCAACTACAACCGCGTGGTCGGCGCCATCCGCCGGCTCACCGACCCCGAGCCGGACGGCCTCGGGCTCTCCCAGCGTGGCATCACGGTCTCCACGGTCGGCCTGGTCCCCGCGATGCACCGGTTCGCGGACGAGGGCTTCAAGTGCCGCCTCGCGGTCTCGCTGCACGCGCCCGACGACGAGCTGCGCGACACCCTCGTGCCGGTCAACACCCGCTGGAAGGTCCGCGAGGTCCTGGACGCCGCCTGGGAGTACGCGGAGCGGTCCGGCCGCCGGATCTCCATCGAGTACGCCCTGATCCGGGACATCAACGACCAGGCCTGGCGCGGCGACCTCCTGGGCCGGCTGCTCAAGGGCAAGCGGGTGCACGTCAACCTGATCCCCCTCAACCCCACCCCGGGGTCGAAGTGGACGGCCTCCCGCCCCGAGGACGAGCGGGCCTTCGTCGCGGCGATCGCCGCGCACGGCGTGCCCGTGACCGTCCGGGACACCCGCGGCCAGGAGATCGACGGGGCCTGCGGCCAGCTCGCCGCCACCGAGCGCTGAGCCCGGCTGATACTGTCCGTCTGCATCATTCGTACAAATGAACATCCGACAGGGGAGCGCACACAGCGCTGAGAGTGCGGCACGGCCCGCAGACCCTCGGACCTGATCCGGTTAGTACCGGCGTAGGGAGTCAGCTCGACCATGAACACCACTCTCCGGCGTGCCCTCGGGGCCGCCCTCGTCGGCGTGCTCGGCCTGCCCGCACTCGCCGCGTGCGGCGGCTCCGGCAGCTCGAAGAGCTCCGAGTCGTCGGGCGGCAAGGGCGACAAGACCGTCACGCTCGTCTCGCACGACTCCTTCGCGGCCTCGGACTCCGTGCTCAAGGAGTTCACGCAGCAGACCGGCTACACCGTCAAGGTGATCAAGAGCGGTGACGCCGGCCAGGCCGTCAACCAGGCCATCCTCTCCAAGAGCCACCCGCAGGGCGATGTCTTCTTCGGCGTGGACAACACGCTGCTCTCGCGCGCGCTCGACAACGGGCTGTTCACCTCGTACCAGGCCAAGGGCCTGGACCGGGTCCCCGCCGACCTCCAGCTCGACGCCGGGCAGCACCGCGTCACGCCCATCGACACCGGCGACATCTGCGTCAACTACGACCGCGCCTACTTCGCCGACCACAAGCTGGCCCCGCCGCAGACCCTCGACGACCTGGTCAAGCCGGAGTACAAGAACCTCCTCGTCACGGAGAACTCCGCAACCTCCTCCCCGGGCCTCGCCTTCCAGCTCACCACCATCGCCAAGTTCGGTGACGACGGCTGGCAGGACTACTGGAAGAAGCTGAAGGACAACAACGTCGAGGTCGTCGACGGCTGGGAGCAGGCCTACAACAGCCGCTTCTCCGGCTCCGCCGCCGGCAAGAAGGCCAAGGGCGACAAGCCGCTCGTCGTCTCCTACGCCTCCAGCCCGCCGGCCGAGGTGCTCGACATGAAGCCGCAGCCGGACCCCAAGGACGCCCCGAGCGGCGTCGCGACCGGCACGTGCTTCCGGCAGACCGAGTTCGCCGGACTGCTCAAGGGCGCCAAGAACACCGAAGGCGGCAAGGCCCTGATCGACTTCCTGCTGAGCAAGACGTTCCAGGAGGACATGCCGCTCCAGATGTTCGTCAAGCCGGCGAACCAGGACGCCAAGCTGCCCGAGGTGTTCACCAAGTACGGTGCACAGATCGACAGTTCGGCCACCGTCGACCCGCAGAAGATCGCCAAGAACCGTGACCAGTGGGTCAAGGCATGGTCCTCGCTCGTCCTGAAGTAGATCGTCCTGAAGCAACGGACCGTCCCGAAGTGACCGCACGGGACGCCGACAAGGCGTCCCGTGCGACCTTCCGGCAGACGGTTGTGCGGCTCGGTCTGATGGCCCTGCCGCTCGCTTTCTTCGGGGTCTTCTTCGCCTTCCCCGTCGCCTCGATCGTCTCCCGGGGACTGAAGAGCGACGGGCAGTGGCAGTTCGGCCGGATCGGCGAGGTGCTCACCGACTCGGAGACCGTCCACGTCCTGTGGTTCACCACGTGGCAGGCCGCCGCCTCCACGGCCCTCACCCTCGCGCTCGCGCTCCCCGGCGCGTACGTCTTCGCCCGCTTCGACTTCCCCGGCAAGCAGGTGCTGCGGGCCGTGGTCACCGTTCCGTTCGTGCTGCCGACCGTCGTCGTCGGCTCGGCCTTCCTGGCGCTGCTGGGCCACGGCGGACTGCTGGATGAGTGGTGGGGCATCCGCCTGGACACCACGGTCTGGGCGATCCTGATCGCACACGTCTTCTTCAACTACGCCGTGGTCGTACGGACCGTCGGCGGCCTGTGGGCCCAGCTCGACCCCCGCCAGGAGGAGGCCGCCCGCGTACTCGGCGCAGGCCGCCTGGCCGCCTGGCGGCGCGTGACGCTGCCCGCACTCGCACCCGCCGTCGCGGCGGCGGCGCTGATGGTCTTCCTGTTCACCTTCACCTCCTTCGGCGTCGTCCAGATCCTCGGCGGACCGCGCTACGCCACGCTCGAAGTGGAGATCTACCAGCAGACCGCACAGCTGCTGGACCTGCCCACGGCCGCGGTGCTCACCCTGCTGCAGTTCCTGGCCGTGGCCCTGCTGCTCGCGGTGCACGCCCGGACCGTGCGCCGGCGCGAGGCCACCCTGAGGCTGGTGAGCGCGGCACGGACCGCGCGCCGCCCGCAGGGGGCGGGCCAGTGGGCCCTGCTGGCCGCCGTCCTCGCCACGGTCGTCCTCCTGGTGCTCGTACCGCTCGCCGTCCTCGTCCTGCGCTCCTTCGACGGGCCCGACGGCTACGGGATCGCCTTCTACCGCGCCCTCGCCTCGGCGGGCGACAACGGTGGCACCTTCGTCGTCGCCCCGCTGGAGGCCATCGGCAACTCCATGGCCTACGGACTGGCCGCCACCGCCATCGCCGTCGTCGTGGGCGGGCTCGCCGCCGCGGCGCTCACCCGGCGGGAGGGCAGGCTCGTCCGCGGCTTCGACGCCCTGCTGATGCTGCCGCTGGGCACCTCGGCCGTCACCGTCGGATTCGGTTTCCTCATCAGCCTCGACGAACCCCCGCTGGACCTGCGGACCTCCTGGATCCTGGTGCCGCTGGCCCAGGCACTGGTGGGCGTGCCCTTCGTCGTGCGGACCATGCTGCCGGTCCTGCGCGCGGTCGACCACCGGCTGCGCGAGGCCGCCGCCGTGCTGGGCGCCTCACCGCTGCGGGCGTGGCGCGAGGTCGATCTGCCCCTCGTGGGGCGGGCGCTGGCGGTCGCGGCGGGCTTCGCCTTCGCCGTCTCACTGGGCGAGTTCGGGGCGACCGTCTTCATCGCCCGCCCCGACAGCCCGACCCTTCCGGTGGCCGTGGCCCGGCTGCTCGGCCGCCCCGGTGAGTTCAACTACGGGCAGGCGATGGCCCTCAGCACGATCCTGATGCTGGTGTGCGCCGCGGCGCTGCTGGTGCTGGAACGCCTTCGCACCGACCGCACGGGAGAGTTCTGATGTCCATGCTGCGACTCGACGGCGTGACCGTCCGCTTCGGCGAGCGTGCGGTGCTGGACGCCGTCGACCTCGACGTCGCCGAGCACGAGACCGTCTGCGTGCTCGGGCCGAGCGGCAGCGGCAAGTCCACGCTGCTGCGGGTCGTCGCCGGGCTGCAACGCCCCGACGCCGGACGGGTGTTCCTCGCGGGCGAGGACCAGGGCGGCGTGCCCGTGCACAGGCGCGGCGTGGGCCTGATGTTCCAGGACCACCAGCTCTTCCCGCAGCGGGACGTCGCGGGCAACGTCGGCTTCGGACTGCGCATGCGCAAGGCCGGGCGGGCGGAGACGGAGCGCAGGGTCGCCGGGCTGCTCGACCTCGTGGGGCTGCCGGGTGCGCAGCGGCGTGCGATCGCGGCACTGTCCGGCGGCGAGCAGCAGCGCGTCGCCCTGGCGCGGGCCCTCGCCCCGGAACCGCGGCTGCTGATGCTGGACGAGCCGCTCGGCCAGCTCGACCGGGGCCTGCGCGAGCGGCTGGTGGCGGAACTGCGCGAGCTGTTCGGCCGGTTGGGGACGACCGTGCTGGCCGTCACGCACGACCAGGGCGAGGCGTTTGCCCTGGCCGACCGGGTGGTGGTGATGCGCGACGGCCGCATCGCGCAGTCGGGGACCCCGCTGGAGGTGTGGCAGCGCCCGGCGTCGGAGTTCGTGGCGCGCTTCCTCGGTTTCGACAACATCGTCGAGGCGACGGTGAGCGGCGAGCGGGCCGAGACGGTGTGGGGCCGGGTGCCGGTCCCGGCGGGGACTCCGGGCGGTGTGTGCCGGGTGCTGGTGCGGCCGGCGGGGGTTCGGTTCTCGCCGGTGGCGGAGGGGCTGTCGTGCGAGGTGGTTTCGCGGACGTTCCGCGGGGACCATGTGGCGGTGCGGCTGCGGGCGGCTGCGGGGCCGGAGTTGGAGGCGGCGTGCCGGCTCGGCGAGGCGCCGGAGGCCGGGGTGCGGGTGGGGGTCTCGTTCGCCGCGGACGAGGTGGTTGTTCTCCCCTGACCCGCCCCTTCCCGTAACCGAGGCTTCGCCCCGGACCCCGGTCACGGTTCTGCCCGGTGGGCACAACCCGCGCGTGGGCTCAGCCCACAGGGGTCAACTCCGGCTCCGGCGCAGCCGAGTGGGCGTCCGGTTCGCCGAACCAGGCCACTGCCACCGCGCCTGCCACCGCCAGCAGGAAGCCCAGGACGGCCATCCATGCGAAGCCGTCGCGGGACGCGTCCCCGAGCCACATGACGCCGATGATGCCGGGCAGTACCGTCTCGCCCACGACCAGTGCCGCGGTGGCGCCGTTCACCGAGCCGATCTGCAGGGCGACCGTGTGCAGGTACATGCCGACGGTGCCCGAGATGAGGATCGCGTAGAGGGCCGGGTCGGCGATCAGGGTCGGCAGGTCGAAGGGGTCGATGCCGTTCAGGATGCGGACACCCACGCCGATCGCGCCGAAGCCGAGGCCGGACAGCAGACCGGCGAGGATCGCGGCGCGTGAGCCCATCAGGCGCACCGCGACGGTGCCGCCGCCCATCAGTACGACCGAGATGACCAGCAGCCACCAGTGCGTGGACATCGCGGCGTCGCCGCTGCCCTCGTGACCCGCTGCCGTGGCCAGCAGCACCAGGGCCGAGCAGACGACGCCGATGGATATCCACTCCGGCCTGGTGAGCCGGATGCCCAGGAGCTTGATGCTCAGCAGGGCGGTGACGATGAGGTTGGCGCTGATGACCGTCTGGGAGAGGAACAGCGGCAGCATCCGCGCGGCCAGCGCGCCGAGCCCGAAGCCCACGAAGTCCAGCACCGTGCCGACCATGAACTCCCACGTCACCGCGGCCTTCGCGGTCGAGGAGAGGCTCGGTCCGCCGTGCTGGGTGGTCCCGGTGCCGGAGGCCGCGGCGGCCTCCCTGCGGGCCGATTTCCGCGAGCCCACGGCTTGCAGGACCGAGCCTGTGCCGTAACAGACCGAGGCCGCGACAGCCGTCACAAGGCCGATGATCACCACTTGCTCCGTTCACCCGAAAACGTCAGTAAACCGTCGTGCCTGTAGCAGACGTGGTTTTCGGGGCCGGAGTTGCTTGGAGTCAAGAACTGGTCAAAAGTCGTGACCAGCAGGGCTTTCCGCCCGGCGTCACCTGGTGAGCGGGAGCGCTGCCAGCTCCGCGACGGCCCACGTGAGCGGCGTCAGTACGGCCAGCATCGCGCAGGTCCGCACGGCGGCCGCACCGCGCAGCAGGGTCAGCGGGATCCCCAGGCGCAGCAGGGCCGTTGTGGTCTCGCCGCGGGTCTGCCGGGCCTCCAGGGCCGCGGTGATCGCGGTGGCCGTGACGCAGGCCATCACCACGGCGGCCCCCAGGCCGGTGAGCGGACCGAACGGGCGGGGACCCGAGTGCTCCCAGGCCGCGCCGTACAGCTCGACCGCGGCCAGGGCGCCGGAGGCGACCGCGCACAGCACCCCGAGGGGCCTGCCGATCCGGGTCGCCGCGTCCTGCAGTATCCGCCCGGCCAGCAGCCGCACGGCCCCCGGCCGCCCGGTGGCCAGCAGGGCTCCGCACCAGTGGGTCAGGCCCGGCCCGGCCAGCACCAGGCCGGCGCAGGCCAGCAGCCAGCCGCCGAGCAGGCCGGGGGAGGCGGCGCCCTCCCGGCCCGGCAGCGCCAGCAGGGCGCCCGGCTCGGGCGCCGGGGCGTGGCCCACGTACGCCTCCAGGGCGAGGCCCGTCGCGATGACCGCGACGCCCCAGGGCAACCCCGCGTAGGACGGCCGGGGTTCGTGACGCGCGGCCTCCGCGGCGCCCGGCTCGACGGGCTCGGCAGCCCGGCCCGTACGCTCCTTGCGCGGGCGCAGCAGCACGGCGCACGCGCCCGCTGCGAGCGCGGGCAGCAGCCCCAGCAGGGTGAGGGCCGCGCCCCACGGGAGCCCGGCGTCCGCATCCAGCAGGTGCGCCGCCGCACCGCTGAGCGGGGTGCCGCCCAGGTCGCCGCGGAGCTCCAGGTAGACCAGGAGGGCGGCGCCGCTGCCGGCCAGGCAGGCCACGGCGGTCGAGGCCGCCGCGAGCAGCGACAGCTGCACCGGGCCGAACCCGGCCGCGTCCAGCCCGTCGCGCGGACGGGTCGCCGGGTCCGAACGGGCCACGGCGACCGCGAACTGCACCGCGGCGGCCAGCGGGACCACGCACCACAGCAGCCGCACCAGCGACTCCTCCGGCTGCCCGGGGTGCGCCACCGCGAACCCCAGCGTGCACAGCAGCAGGAAACCGACCCCCGACGCGGCCAGCGCGACCAGCAGCCGGCGCAGCAGGACGAGCGGGTGCGCCCCGCGCGCTAGGCGGAGACTGAGCACGCCGCTCTGCCCTCCCCCTCGGTCGCGTCCGGCACCGGGATGCCGCCGCCGCGGCGGCCGTCGACCAGCGTGACCGAGCGGTCGGCCAGGGCGCCGCTCTCGTCGTCCAGCGTGGCCAGGACGACCGTGATGTGGTGCGAGCGGGCGGCCGTGGTCAGGGTGCGCAGCACCTGGGCGCGGTCGGCGCTGTGCAGGGGGGCGGTCGGCTCGTCGGCGAAGACCACGGTCGGCTCGGCGGCCAGCGCGCGGGCGATGGCGATCCGCTGGCGCTGCGCCTGCGTCAGCGCACCGGGCTTTCTGCGCGCACAGTCCCCGACGTCGAGCCGCTCCAGCCACTCCAGGGCCGTCTGTTTGGCCGCCCGGTGGGCCGTGCCCCGCACCAGCAGCGGGAGCGCGGCGTTCTCCCAGCCCGACAGCTCCGGGACCAGGTGCGGGGTGGAGTCGATCCAGCCGAAGCGCTCGCGGCGCAGCCGCTCACGGGCGGCGCGGGAGAGCGTGTGCACCGGCGCGCTGTTGAACCACACCTCGCCGGGGTCGGGCAGCAGCTGGCCCGACAGGCACTTCAGAAGCGTGGTCTTCCCGGCGCCGCGGGGCCCCGTGACGGCCAGGACCTCGCCTTCGCGGACACCGATCGAGACGCCCGTGAGGGCGGGGGAACCGCTGTAGGAGTAGTGCAGGCCACGTGCCCAGAGCACGTCGTTGTCCGGCGGGGCCACCATGTGAAGCACACCTCGGGTCGCTGAAGGGTCCGTTCCCCTGTGCGGGTGAACGAACCGGAGGCCATTGGGTCACTGGCACCGTACGGAACCGGGATCCTAGCCTCGGTCCAGGCTCGGCGCGGGAGAGCCCGACTTTCCTCCCATCGGACTCATCCCATCGGTCTCAACCGCCCCGAGGACTACCCGTGTGCTGCGGCGGCCATGCGCCGGACGCCGGTCAGATCCTGCTCCACGCCTCCGTCAGGACGCCACGGACGATCTGCTCGATCTCGTCGAACGTCGACCGGTCCGAGATCAGCGGCGGCGCGAGCTGGACGACCGGGTCGCCGCGGTCGTCGGCACGGCAGTACAGCCCGTTCTCGAAGAGCTTCTTGGAGACGAAGCCGTACAGCAGCCGCTCGCACTCCTCCGGCGTGAACGACTCCTTGGTGGCCTTGTCCTTCACCAGCTCGATGCCGTAGAAGAAGCCGTTGCCGCGCACGTCGCCGACGATCGGCAGGTCGTGCAGCTTGGACAGGGTGCCGTGGAACGCGGCCTCGTTGTCGAGGACGTGCTGGTTGAGGCCCTCGCGCTCGAAGATGTCGAGGTTGGCGAGCGCGACCGCCGCGGAGACCGGGTGGCCGCCGAAGGTGTAGCCGTGCAGGAAGGTGTTGCTGCCCTTGAAGAACGGCTCGGCGATGCGGTCGGAGACGACGGCGGCACCGATGGGGGAGTAGCCGGAGGTCATGCCCTTGGCGCAGGTGATGATGTCCGGCACGTAGCCGAACTTGTCGCACGCGAACATCGTGCCGAGGCGGCCGAAGGCGCAGATGACCTCGTCGGAGACGAGCAGCACGTCGTAGGTGTCGCAGATCTCGCGCACCCGCTGGAAGTAGCCGGGCGGCGGCGGGAAGCAGCCGCCCGCGTTCTGCACGGGCTCCAGGAAGACAGCGGCGACGGTGTCGGGGCCCTCGAAGAGGATCTGCTGCTCGATCTGGTCGGCGGCCCAGCGGCCGAAGGCCTCGGGGTCGTCCCCGAAGAGGGGCGCCCGGTAGATATTGGTGTTGGGCACCTTGTGGGCGCCGGGGACCAGGGGCTCGAAGGGGGCCTTGAGGGCCGGGAGGCCGGTGATGGCCAGGGCGCCCTGCGGCGTGCCGTGGTAGGCGACGTTGCGGGATATGACCTTGTACTTCGTGGGGTTGCCGGTGAGCTTGTGGTACTGCTTCGCCAGCTTCCACGCGGTCTCGACGGCCTCGCCGCCGCCGGTGGTGAAGAAGACCTTGTTGAGGTCGCCGGGGGCGTAGTGGGCCAGGCGCTCGGCCAGTTCGACGGCCTTGGGGTGCGCGTAGCTCCACACGGGGAAGAAGGCCAGCTCCTGCGCCTGCTTGGCGGCCGCCTCGGCCAGTTCGGCGCGGCCGTGGCCGGCCTGCACCACGAACAGGCCGGCGAGACCGTCGAGGTAGCGCTTGCCGTGCTCGTCGTAGACGTAGGTGCCCTCGCCGCGCACGATGACGGGCACCGGGTTCTTCTCGTACGACGACATGCGGGTGAAGTGCATCCACAGGTGGTCGTACGCGGTTCGGGAGTGGTCCTTGCTCACGGCTATCGGGTTCCCCAGGTATAGGTCTGCTTGCGGAGCTTGAGGTAGACGAAGCTCTCCGTGGAGCGCACGCCGGGCAGGGTGCGGATCCGCTTGTTGATCGTTTCGAGGAGATGGTCGTCGTCCTCGGCCACGATCTCGATGAGGAGGTCGAAGGAGCCCGCCGTCACCACGACGTACTCCACTTCGTCCATCGCCGTCAGGGCATCGGCGACCGGGTCGAGGTCTCCCTCGACGTTGATGCCGACCATCGCCTGCCGCCGGAATCCCACGGTGAGCGGGTCGGTGACGGCGACGATCTGCATCGCACCCTGGTCGAGCAGCTTCTGCACGCGCTGCCGGACCGCCGCTTCGGACAGTCCGACCGCTTTGCCGATCGCCGCGTAGGGGCGGCGGCCGTCCTCCTGGAGCTGCTCGATGATCGCCAGGGAGACGGCGTCGATCGGCTGCGTGCCGGTCACGCTCTTGAGGTCTGCGTTACGAGTGGCCACGGGCACCACTGTGCATGAGGACTCGTCTGTGTGGCAAGCCCGGATCGATGAAATTCGTTGTTCAGGATCCTATAAGCAACTGATTCAGTTGTTCGTGTCGTGTGGGTATGTCGAAAGCGTGGCCCGACTGACTAGGGTGGGCATCTCAGCAATCGGACATGGACAGAAGGGGTGGCGCATCGTGACCACCGAGCTGCGTCGACTGCGCAACTACATCGACGGGGAGTTCAGGGACGCCGCCGACGGGCGGACCACCGACGTGGTCGATCCGGCCACGGGCGAGGCCTACGCGACCGCCCCGCTGTCCGGCGCCGCCGACGTCGACGCCGCCATGGCCGCCGCGCAGGCCGCGTTCCCCGTCTGGCGCGACCTGGTCCCCGGCGAGCGGCAGAAGGTCCTCCTGAAGATCGCCGACGCGGTCGAGGCGCGGGCCGACGAGCTGATCGCGACCGAGTCCGAGAACACCGGCAAGCCCCTCGCGCTCACCCGCAGCGAGGAGGTGCCGCCCATGGTCGACCAGATCCGCTTCTTCGCGGGCGCCGCCCGGATGCTCGAAGGCCGCTCGGCCGGCGAGTACATGGAGGGGATGACGTCCATCGTCCGGCGCGAGCCGGTGGGCGTCTGCGCCCAGGTGGCGCCGTGGAACTACCCGATGATGATGGCCGTGTGGAAGTTCGCCCCGGCGCTCGCCGCGGGCAACACCGTCGTCCTCAAGCCCTCCGACACCACCCCCGCCTCCACCGTGCTGCTCGCCGAGATCATCGGCGGGGTCCTGGAGGAACTGGGCCACCCCAAGGGCGTGTTCAACGTCATCTGCGGCGACCGCGAGACGGGCCGGCTGATGGTCGAGCACCCGGTGCCCGCGATGGCCTCCATCACCGGCTCCGTGCGGGCCGGCATGCAGGTCGCCGAGTCCGCCTCCCGCGACCTCAAGCGCGTCCACCTGGAGCTGGGCGGCAAGGCGCCGGTCGTCGTCTTCGAGGACGCCGACATCGCCAAGGCCGTCGAGGAGATCTCCGTCGCGGGGTACTTCAACGCCGGCCAGGACTGTACGGCCGCGACGCGCGTGCTGGTCCACGAGTCGGTGCACGACGAGTTCGTGACGGCTCTGGCCAAGGCCGCCGCCGACACCAAGACCGGCCTGCCGGACGACGAGGACGTGCTCTACGGCCCCCTCAACAATGCCAACCAGCTGAAGCAGGTCTCCGGCTTCATCGAGCGCCTGCCCGCCCACGCCAAGGTCGAGGCCGGCGGTCACCGGGTGGGGGAGAAGGGCTACTTCTTCGCGCCCACCGTGGTCTCCGGGCTCAAGCAGGACGACGAGATCATCCAGCACGAGGTCTTCGGCCCGGTGATCACCGTCCAGTCCTTCGCCGACGAGAAGCAGGCCGTCGAGTACGCCAACGGCGTCGAGTACGCGCTGGCCTCATCGGTGTGGACCAAGGACCACGCGCGGGCCATGCGGATGTCCAAGGCCCTCGACTTCGGCTGCGTCTGGATCAACACGCACATCCCGCTCGTCGCGGAGATGCCGCACGGCGGCTTCAAGAAGTCCGGCTACGGCAAGGACCTCTCCTCCTACGGCTTCGAGGACTACACCCGCATCAAGCACGTGATGACCTCGCTGGGCTAGGGGGGCATCGCCCCGTCAGGGGCGCGGGGAACTGCGCGACCAGCCACGACGTGCCCGCAGCCGAGGTTCTCGGGGCTTCGCCCCGGACCTCCGGGGTGGTGCGTCGGCTGCAGGCCGTCCTGGGCCGGTCGCGCAGTTCCCCGCGCCCCTTCGGGGCACCCCTGCCGGGCGGGATATCATCGGCCCCCGCCGCCCCACCAGCCATCCTGCCGGAATGCGAGAGAAGCCCGTGAAGCCCCTGTCCCGCCGGACCCTGCTGCGGGCGCTGGGCGCCGGCGCCGGGGCCGCCGCACTCGCCGGTTGCGGCGTGCCCGCCGCCTACGTCGCCCCGCGCGACCGGGCCGCGGCGGATCGTTCCGCCACGGACAGGCGGCTGGTCTTCGCCAACTGGCCGCTCTACATCGACACCGACGACAAGGACCCGCAGCGCCGGCCGACGCTGGACGACTTCGAGAAGCGCACCGGCATCTCGGTGAAGTACACCGAAGAGATCAACGACAACGACGAGTTCTTCGGCAAGATCAGCCCGGCGCTGATGAACCACCAGCAGACCGGCCGGGACATCATCGTCGTCAGCGACTGGATGTGCGCCCGCTACGTCCGGCTGGGCTGGGTCCAGGAGATGGACCGGGACCGCCAGCCCCACGTGGCCCGCAACCTCGACCCGCTGCTGCGCAAGCCGTCCTTCGACCCCGGGCGGCGGCACACCGTCCCCTGGCAGTCGGGCATCACCGGCATCGCCTACAACCGCAAGAAGCTCGGCCGGGAGATCCGGCACACCTCGGACCTGTGGAAGGACGACCTGCGCGGCCGGGTCACCCTGCTGGCCGGGATGGACGAGGCCTTCTCCCTGCTGATGCAGGGCAACGGCGCCGACGTCACCCGCTGGACCGCCGACGACTTCCACCGCATGGCCGACCAGCTGCGCGAGCTCGTCCGCACGAAGCACATCCGCCGCTTCACCGGCAACGACTACATCAAGGACCTGTCGTCCGGCGACGTGCTCGCCTGCCAGGCCTACTCCGGCGACATCATCCAGCTCCAGGCCGACAACCCCGACATCCAGTTCGTGGTGCCGGAGGAGGGTGCCGAGCTGTGGGCGGAGAGCATGATGATCCCGAACCTGGCGGCGCACAAGAGCAACGCCGAGCGGATCATCGACTACTACTACGAGCCGGAGGTGGCCGCCCGGCTGGCGGCCGCCGTCAACTACGTCTGCCCGGTGCCCGCGGCGCGCGAGGTCCTGGCCTCGTCCAAGAACAAGGACGAGGCGGCGCTCGCGGAGAACCCGCTGGTGTTCCCGACCGAGGACATGCGCAAGCGGCTCGCGACGGCACGGGACATGACGGCCAGGGAACGGCCGGGGTTCACGAAGGTGTGGAACGAGATCGTGGGGCTGTGAGACCCCGCAGGGTCCCGATCCGGTTCGTCGTGATCGAGTCCACCCCTGCGGCCAGCAGCCGCCGCATCGTGCGCCGCGTGTCCGCCGTCCACGCCGAGACCAGCAGGCCGTCCGCATGGTTGCGGGCCACCAGTTCCGGACTCACCAGCCCGAAGCGGTAGTTGAGCCACCGCGGTTGCACCTCCGCGAGGAGGGCCGGCCGGGGCGGGGCCAGCGTGGTCCAGGTCAGGGCGATCTCCGCATCGTCGTCCGCGCGGCGCACCGCGAGCATCGAGGGGGCGGCGCCGCAGTAGTACACGCGGCCGGCCGCACCGGACGCGTGCACCTCGGCGACGGCAGCGGCGGCGGCCGACGGGTCGGGCAGGTCGATGAACAGCCGTGCCCCGTCGGCTCCTTCGGGCGCCTCCGCGAGCGTCTCCCGCAGCGTCGGCACCCCGCCGCCGGTCCGTCCGCGCACCTCGTCGGCGGTGAGCGCGCCGAGCGGCCGGTCGACGCCCCACAGCCGCTGCAGCGTCGCGTCGTGCAGCAGGACGGGCACTCCGTCGCGGGTCAGCCGGACGTCGATCTCCACGGCCCCGGCCCCCGCCAGCACCGCGGAGCGGATCGAGGGCAGGGTGTTCTCGCGGTGGACGTACGGGTCGCCGCGGTGGGCGACGGCAGTGAACGCTGTGGCCATGGGGCTCATTGTGGCGGAGGCGCGGCGGAGTTCGAGGGCGGACCGTCAGCCGCGCCAGGCCGCCGCGTAGGCGTCGATCTCCGCGGCGAGCGCCGCCTTGCCCGCCGCGTCCATGAACGAGGCCTCGACCGCGTTCTTGGCGAGGGCGGCGACGCCCGGGGCGTCGAGGTCCAGGAGGCGGGCCGCCACGCCGTACTCGGTGTTGAGGTCGGTGCCGAACATGGGCGGGTCGTCGCTGTTGATCGTCACCAGGACGCCGGCGGAGACCATCTCCCGGACCGGGTGCTGCTCCAGGTCCGCCACGGCCCGGGTGGCGAGGTTGGAGGTCGGGCAGACCTCCAGCGGGATGCGGTGCTCCGCGAGGTGGGCCAGCAGCTTCGGATCCCGCGTGGCGCTGGTGCCGTGGCCGATGCGCTCGGCGCGCAGTTCGGTGAGGGCGTCCCAGATCGTCTGCGGGCCCGTCGTCTCGCCGGCGTGCGGGACGCTGTGCAGCCCGGCCGCGATGGCGCGGTCGAAGTACGGCTTGAACTGCGGCCGCGGGACGCCGATTTCGGGGCCGCCGAGCCCGAACGAGACCAGGCCGTCCGGCTGCAGGTCGCACGCGATCCGGGCCGTCTCCTCGGCGGCCTCCAGCCCGGCCTCGCCGGGGATGTCGAAGCACCAGCGCAGCACCACGCCCAGCTCGGACTCCGCCGCCTTGCGGGCGTCCTCGATCGCCTCCACGAAGGCCGCGTCGGGGATGCCGCGGCGGGTGGAGCTGTAGGGGGTGACGGTCAGTTCGGCGTAGCGGATGTTCTGCCGGGCCATGTCGCGGGCGACCTCGTACGTCAGCAGGCGCACGTCCTCGGCGTCGCGGATCAGGTCGACCACGGACAGGTAGACCTCGATGAAGTGCGCGAAGTCGCGGAAGGTGAAGAAGTCGGCCAGCGCCTCGGGGTCGGTCGGCACCGGGGAGTCGGGGTGCCGGGCGGCCAGTTCGGCGACGATGCGCGGTGACGCCGAGCCCACGTGGTGCACATGCAGCTCCGCTTTCGGCAGTCCTGCGATGAACGGGTCGAGTGCGGACATGCGGGCCTCCAGGGCTGTTGGCACGGCTGGTGCGACTGCCCGTCATCGTATGCGGGGCGGGCGTGGGGCCTTTGCTCAGGCCTTAGCATGACGGGGTACCGAGTGGGGAGGACCATGTCCGGCAAGGACGGCAACAGCGACGCGCAGCAGGAGCAGCGGGAACAGAATCCGTGGGCTCCGCCCGGGGAACGGGTCTCGCTGGACAAACCGGACACCGCGGCGGTGCCGCCGCAGGCACCGGCCGGGGGAGAGGCCCCGGCGGCCGCTTCCGATTCCGACGCTGCTCCGGTGCAGGACGCAGCGGCCGCCGCCGCACCCGCCGCACCTGCCGCGGATCAGCCGGCCGGTGCGCAGGCCGTGCCGCCGATACCGCAGGCCCCGACCGGGCCGGGCACGCCGAGCGCGTACCAGGGCGGGCCGTACCCCCAGTACCCGCAACACCCGCAACACCCGCAGCACCCCCAACCGCCCTACTGGCAGGGCGGTATACCCGGCCCGCACCCGCAGCAGCCCCAGGGGGCGTACGCCCCCGGGCCGTACGGATATGCACAGCCGGCCTACGGCACCGCATGGGGCGCCCCCGGCTGGCAGCCCGCGCAGCGGGCGATGCCCGACAACGCCCTCGGTACCGCAGCCCTGGTGCTCGGCATCGTCGGCACCGTCTTCGCGCCGACCGTCCTGTTCGGCGTCATCCTCGGGGTGCTGGCCATCGTGCTCGGCGCGATAGGCCGCAACAAGGCGAAGACCGGCCTGGCCACCAACGGCGGGCAGGCGCTGGCCGGGCTGGTGCTCGGCGGCGTGGCACTCCTCGCCACCGCGCTGATGCTCGCCCTCTACATCACGGCCGCGAGCCACCACAGCAGTCGCGCCCCCGACGACGACCCCGACGCCACCTACGGCGCCTATATGCACCGACCGGCAGCGCCCGGGCCGCTGGTGCTCCCCGCCAGGCGCTGACGCGCCTCCATCAAGGCGAAGCCCAGCAGATTCAGCCCGCGCCACTGCGCGGGATCCTGCGCCCGCTCGTCGTCGGCGGCCAGCCCGATGCCCCAGACCCGGTCCGGCGGGCTGGCCTCCACCAGTACCCGGTCGCCCGTGCCCAGCAGATAGGCGCGCAGTTCCGGGTGCTGCGCGAACTTGTGGACGCTGCCCTGCACGACCAGCTCGAAGCGGTGCCGGCGCCACTGCTCCTCGTCGAAGCCGCGCACCGAACGGCCCGCGTCCTTGGCCTGTTTGGGATGAGCCGCAGCCAGCGCCGCGGCCTCCGCCTCTGCATCGCCGAACAGCCGCGCCTTGCCCGCCATCATCCAGTGCTCGGCCGTGGCGTAGACCGTGCCGTCCACCGTGAAGGGCGACGGCCACCACTGGCTGAAGCACCCCGGCCCCACGCTCCCGTCGCGGCGCGGGCGGTGCCCCCAGAAGTGCACGTACTTCACGCGCTCGCCGCGCCCGACGGCTGCCGTCAGCTCCGCCGCCGAACGGACGGCGTGCACTGGTTTCTCCCCCGTGTCGTTCATGCCGTCATTCTTGCAGCGCCCTCTGACAACACACCGATTCCGTCGCCGAGTTAAGAAACTGCTACGGAATCCCTTGTTGCCGCCGCATCGCTCTGTCAGGATCGGCAATCAATTCCGGTCGGTCGATGCGGAGGAGGGCGCGCGGACGACACCACCGCAGCCGCCTGCACGGGCCGGCGCCGCACCGTCCTCGGGGCGTGCCGAGCCCTTGGCGCAGGGGCGATTTATCCGGCATTAGGCATGCATGTCTCCGGTGGCGGCACGCCCGTACAAAAGTGGGCCCCGGCGTATGTCACTGTTACGTGTTCTCCGTCCCCGCGAACCCCCCTGGACCCAGCCCCATGACGACCACCGCACCGGCCGGCACCAGCGGCACCGATGTCCGCCTCACCGGCATCAGCAAGACCTACGGCTCCTTCACAGCCGTGCACCCCCTGGACCTCTCCGTCCCCGCGGGCTCGTTCTTCGCGCTCCTCGGTGCCTCCGGCTGCGGCAAGACCACCACCCTCCGCATGATCGCCGGCCTGGAGGAACCCAGCACCGGCACCGTGGAGCTGGCCGGCAAGGACGTCACCGGTCTGCCTGCCTACAAGCGGCCCGTCAACACCGTCTTCCAGAGCTACGCGCTCTTCCCGCACCTGGACATCTACGAGAACGTCGCCTTCGGCCTGCGCCGCCGCGGCATCAAGTCGGTGAAGAAGCAGGTGGACGACATGCTCGAGCTCGTCCAGCTCGGCGATCTGGCCCGCCGCAAGCCGCAGCAGCTGTCCGGCGGACAGCAGCAGCGCGTCGCCGTCGCCCGCGCCCTGATCAACCACCCGCAGGTACTGCTGCTCGACGAGCCCCTCGGCGCCCTGGACCTCAAGCTGCGCCGTCAGATGCAGCTGGAGCTCAAGCGCATCCAGCACGAGGTCGGCATCACGTTCATCCACGTCACCCACGACCAGGAGGAGGCCATGACCATGGCCGACACGGTGGCGGTCATGAACGCCGGCCGGATCGAACAACTCGGCGCCCCCGCCGACCTCTACGAGACCCCGCGCACCACCTTCGTCGCCAACTTCCTCGGCACGTCCAACCTCATCACCGCCGACGTCCTCGATACGTCCGGCGACGACATCCTTCTGCGGGCCTCCCATACCAAACTCGCCCTTCCGGCGACACGATGTACAGCCACCGCCCGCACGGGCGAGAAGCTCCTGGTCGGCATACGGCCGGAAAAGATCACTCTGACCCACGCCGACGACGCGGGCAGCATCCCGGACGGCCGCAACCGGATCACCGGCCGGATCACGGAGTCGAGCTTCACCGGCGTCTCCACCCAGTACCTCGTCGACAGCCCCGCCGCCTCCGGCCTGTCGGTCTACGAGCAGAACATCGAGCGCGACTCCCGCCTGGTCCCCGGCGCCGAGGTCGTCCTGCACTGGAACCCCGGCCACAGCTTCGGCCTGGACGCCGCCCAGAACATCGAGGCCGGCACGGACGTGGAAGCGGAGGGCGCAGGATGACCCTCACGACCACCACCGGCGAACCCCCCGCCTCCGCGGGCGGACCCGTACCCGGCCCGTCCGAGGCCGCCCGCCGCAAGAAGCTCGTCCCCTACTGGCTGCTGGTTCCCGGCATCCTCTGGCTGCTCGTCTTCTTCGCCGCCCCGCTCGTCTACCAGGCCTCCACCTCCCTGCAGACCGGATCGCTCGAAGAGGGCTTCAAGCTCACCTGGCACTTCGGCACTTATGCCGACGCGCTGAGCGAGTACTACCCGCAGTTCCTGCGCTCGGTCGGCTACGCGACCGCGGCCACCGTGCTGTGCCTGGTGCTCGGCTACCCGCTGGCCTACCTCATCGCCTTCCGCGCCGGCCGTTGGCGCAACCTGCTGATGATCCTGGTCATCGCACCGTTCTTCACCAGCTTCCTGATCCGCACGCTCGCCTGGAAGACGATCCTCTCCGACGGCGGCATCGTCGTCTCCACGCTCGACTCGCTGCACGTCCTCGGCCTGACCAACGCGCTCGGCATCACCGAGGGCCACCGGGTGCTCGCCACCCCGCTCGCCGTCGTGTGCGGACTGACCTACAACTTCCTGCCGTTCATGATCCTGCCGCTCTACACCTCGCTGGAACGCATCGACAGCCGTCTCCACGAGGCCGCCGGCGACCTCTACGCCCGGCCGCTGACCACCTTCCGCAAGGTGACCTTCCCGCTGTCCATGCCGGGCGTCGTCGCCGGTACGCTGCTGACCTTCATCCCCGCCGCGGGCGACTACATCAACGCCGAACTGCTCGGCTCCACCGACCAGAAGATGATCGGCAACGTCATCCAGTCCCAGTTCCTGCGCGTCCTGGACTACCCGACCGCCGCCGCCCTGTCCTTCATCCTCATGGCCGCGATCCTCGCCCTGGTCATGCTCTACATCCGCAAGTCCGGGACGGAGGAACTGGTCTGATGGCTCCTCCGGCCACCCCCGCACGCTGGCTGCGCCGCCACTTCGTGGTGATCGCGGGCCTGGGCACGCTCGCCTATCTGCTGCTGCCCAACGTCGTCGTGACGGTCTTCTCCTTCAACAAGCCCAACGGCCGCTTCAACTACCAGTGGCAGCGGTTCTCCACGGACGCCTGGACGCACCCCTGCGGCGTCGCCGACCTGTGCGGCTCGCTCTCGCTCAGCCTGCGCATCGCCGTCTGGTCCACGCTCGGCGCGACCGCCCTGGGCACGGCCATCGCCTTCGCGCTGGCCCGCTACCGGTTCCGCGCCCGCTCGGCCGTCAGCACCCTGATCTTCCTGCCGATGGCCATGCCCGAGGTCGTCATGGCCGCCTCGCTGGCCACCCTCTTCCTCAACATGGGCATCACCTTCGGCTTCTGGACCATCCTCATCGCCCACATCACGTTCTGCCTGAGCTTCGTGGTGACGGCGGTCAAGGCCCGCGTGATGAGCATGGACCCGCGCCTGGAGCAGGCCGCGCAGGACCTGTACGCCTCCCCGCTGCAGACCTTCCTGCGGGTCACCCTGCCCATCGCCGCCCCCGGCATCGCCGCGGGCGCGCTGCTCTCCTTCGCCCTGTCCTTCGACGACTTCATCATCACCAACTTCAACGCCGGCTCGAGTGTGACCTTCCCCATGTACGTCTGGGGAGCCGCACAACGGGGCACACCCGTTCAAATCAATGTCATCGGAACGGCGATGTTCGCCGTCGCCGTGCTGTGCGTCCTCGCCGGACAACTGGTCGGGAGACGCCGAAAAAGGAGCTGAGAACCATGGCCTCCAGTGCCATGAACCCTGCAAAATCACTTTCTGACGCCGCACTGCGGCCCTACTGGCTCGACGACTCCTCCCGGCCGGAGGCACTCCCCGCACTCGTCGGCGACGAGCACTGCGACCTGCTCGTCGTCGGCGGCGGATACTCCGGTCTGTGGACCGCGCTCCTCGCCAAGGAGCGCGCTCCCGGCCGGGACGTCGTCCTCATAGAAGCCCAGGAGACCGCCTGGGCCGCCTCCGGCCGCAACGGCGGCTTCTGCTCCGCCTCCCTCACCCACGGCTGGGCCAACGGCGCAGCCCGCTGGCCCGACGAGCTCGTCAAACTTGAACAGCTCGGCCGTCACAACCTCGACGCCCTCGAAGCCGACCTCGTCCGGCACGGCATCGACTGCGACTTCGAACGCACCGGCGAGATCGACATCGCCACCGCCCCGCACCAGGTCCTGGAGCTCCAGGAGGCCGCCGAGGAGGCCGCCTCGCTCGGCGTGACCGGCCACGAATTCCTCGACCGCGACGCCCTGCGCGCCGAAGTGGACTCCCCGACCTTCCTCGGCGGCCTCTGGAACCGCACCGGCGTGGCCATGCTGCACCCCGCCCGGCTCGCCTGGGGCCTCAAGCGCGCGTGCCTGCGCGCGGGAGTGCGGATCTACGAGCACACGCCCGGCACCCGGCTCTCCTCGCGCGGCGCCGGGGTGGCCGTGGGCACGCCCTACGGCCGCGTCTTCGCCCGGCACGCGGCCCTTGCCACCAACGCCTTCCCCGGCCTGGTCAAGCGCCTGCGCCCGTACATCGCACCGGTCTACGACTACGCCCTGATGACCGAGCCGCTCACGGCGGAGCAGCTCGCCTCCGTCGGCTGGAAGCGCCGCCAGGGCCTGAGCGACAGCGCCAACCACTTCCACTACTTCCGCATCACCGCGGACCACCGCATCCTGTGGGGCGGTTACGACATCGTCTACCACTACGGCGGCGGTGTACGGGCCGAGTACGACCACCACCCGGCCACCTACCAGCGCCTGGCCGAGAATTTCTTCCACTGCTTCCCGCAGCTGGAGGGCGTGCGTTTCACGCACACATGGGGCGGTGCGATCGACACGTGCTCGCGCTTCTCGGCGTTCTTCGGCGCCGCGCACGGCGGCCGGG
Source organism: Streptomyces sp. NPDC002536 (assembly GCF_053594995.1). Classification (NCBI taxonomy): domain Bacteria; kingdom Bacillati; phylum Actinomycetota; class Actinomycetes; order Kitasatosporales; family Streptomycetaceae; genus Streptomyces; species Streptomyces sp. NPDC002536. Next base: position 15,578 of record NZ_JBSFWU010000037.1, on the reverse strand, counting down.
TCGCCTATGCGCTCGGCTACACCGGACTGGGCGTCGGCGCGACGCGCTTCGGCGCCGAGGTGATGCTCGACCTGCTGGCCGGCGAACGCACCGAGCGGACCGAGCTGGAGATGGTGCGCAGCAAGCCGCTGCCGTTCCCGCCGGAGCCGGTGCGGTCGATGGGGATCGGCATCACCCAGTGGGCGATGACGCGGGCCGACCGCAACGGCGGTCGGAGGAACCTGTGGCTCAAGGCGATGGACAAGGTCGGGCTGGGGTTCGACAGCTGAGGCACAGCCCCCACAGCACCACCCCCGACAGGCACCACGCCCCCGCCACGTCCAGCGGCCAGTGGTAGCCGCAGCGGACCAGGCCGACGCCGACGGCGGCGTTCAGCAGCACGTACCCGGTGGCGGCCCACCGGGAGCCCCGGAACAGCAGCAGCACGGCGGCCCCGTACGCCACCGCCGCCGTGGCCGCGTGGCCCGACGGGAAGAAGCCCTCGTGGACCCCGGCCATGGGCGGCGGGCCGGGGCGCGCGATCCAGGTCTTGAGCGGGACGACCAGCGCCGGCACCGCCGCCATCGCCAGCGCGGCGGCGAGCGGCGGCAGCCACGGCCGGGCCGCGGAGTGCCGGAAGCGCAGGAACCACACCAACATGGCCATGACGAGGACCGGCACCGCCACCGTCGCGTTGCCCAGGTCGGCGAGGAAGCCGGCGAGCGGCCGCGGGAAGGCGGAGCCGGCGACGGCCCGGCCCAGGTGCTCGTCGAGCGTGCGCAGCGGGCCGTGCGCGGCGACCTGCCAGGCCGTCAGCGCGAACAGCAGCACGCAGAGGAGAGGGAGAAGCAAGAGACGAGAAGACGGCGACCCCGGAACAGGGGGGATGGTTCCGGAGTCGCCGTTCCGGCCGTCGGACCGCGCGCCCCGGGGGGTATGGAACGAGCGGCCGTTCGATCGGTGAGGATGCCCGGGGCCTGCGGCCCCGGTGGTGTGCGCGAGGGCACGGCCTGACCGGCGCTGGGGAGGCACCGGCTCGGCGTCGCCCGCAGTCTCCTGCGGGCCGGGTGTTGCGTTCATCTGAAGAAACCGTACGGCAGGTAAGAGGGGGCGGAGAAGCCGGATCACCCGTCCACCACCCGCCTCGCACAGGTTCTTCACTCACTCACAAGGGGCGCACATGGGGCTCACAGACGCGCGAACGCGGCCTCGATGATGTCCAGGCCCTCGTTCAGCAGGTCCTCGCCGATGACCAGCGGCGGCAGGAAGCGCAGCACGTTGCCGTAGGTGCCGCAGGTGAGCACGATCAGGCCCTCGGCGTGGCAGGCCTTCGCCAGCGCACCGGCCGCCTCGGCGTTGGGCTCCTTGGTGCCGGACTTCACCAGCTCGATGGCGATCATGGCGCCGCGGCCACGGATGTCGCCGACGATGTCGTGCTTCTCCTGCATGGCCGCCAGGCGGCCCTTCATGACCTCCTCGATGCGCTTCGCCTTGGCGTTGAGGTCCAGCTCGCGCATGGTCTCGATCGAGCCGAGCGCCGCCGCGCACGCCACAGGGTTGCCGCCGTAGGTGCCGCCGAGGCCGCCCGGGTGCGCCGCGTCCATGATCTCCGCGCGGCCGGTGACGGCCGCCAGCGGCAGGCCGCCCGCGATGCCCTTGGCGGTGGTGATCAGGTCGGGGACGATGCCCTCGTCCTCGCAGGCGAACCACTGGCCGGTGCGGCAGAAGCCGGACTGGATCTCGTCCGCGACGAAGACGATGCCGTTGTCCTTGGCGAACTGTGCGATCGCCGGGAGGAAGCCCTTGGCCGGCTCGATGAAGCCGCCCTCGCCGAGCACCGGCTCGATGATGATCGCGGCGACGTTGTCCGCGCCGACCTGCTTGCTGATCATGTCGATGGCCGCGGCGGCCGCCTCGGGGCCGCAGTTCTCCGGGCCGGTCGGCCAGCGGTAGCCGTAGGCCAGCGGGGCGCGGTAGATCTCGGGCGCGAACGGGCCGAAGCCGTGCTTGTACGGCATGTTCTTGGCGGTGAGCGCCATCGTCAGGTTCGTCCGGCCGTGGTAGCCGTGGTCGAAGACGACGACCGCCTGGCGCTTGGTGTACGCACGGGCGATCTTGACCGCGTTCTCGACGGCCTCCGCACCGGAGTTGAACAGTGCCGACTTCTTGGCGTGGTCGCCCGGGGTCAGCTCGGCGAGCTGCTCGCAGACCTCCACGTAGCCCTCGTACGGGGTCACCATGAAACAGGTGTGGGTGAAGTCGGCGAGCTGCGCGGACGCGCGGCGCACCACGGCCTCCGCGCTGGCGCCGACCGAGGTCACGGCGATGCCGGAGCCGAAGTCGATCAGGGAGTTGCCGTCCACGTCCTCGAGGACGCCGCCGCCCGCGCGGACGGTGAACACCGGCAGCGTCGAGCCCACGCCACCGGCCACGACGGCGGTGCGGCGGGCCTGGAGCTCCAGCGACTTCGGGCCGGGGATCGCGGTGACGAGGCGGCGCTCCTGGCGGAGGGCCGCGCCTCCGGTCTTGTCGGTCATGAGGGGCTCCCGAGGGGTGGAAGGACAGGCTTTCCTCCGCAGGCTAGGGGCGGGTGCCGCAGCCGGGCATGTTCCGTTCGGGAGAAGTGCGCGCGTCGCGTTGTCCGTACCGGATATGGCGAACCGGCACGGCGGGGAAAACGCCGGTAGGTTGAGCCGGTCGGACACGGCGGACACACGTGGGCGCGAGAGGGCCCGCGGGGGGCGAGGGGCAGTGATGGACACCGAGGGCACGCACGACACACCCGGCACCCGGCGCGACAGCGTGCCGCGCCCCGCCGCGCCCCCTGCCATGCCGTCGGCGCCACCGCGCCCCGCAGCCTCGCCCCGGCCGGAGACGGAGGCCGTCGTGCCGCCGCCGTTCCTCACCTGGCTGCGCACCCCGCGCCCGGCCGCCGCGCCCGGCATCTGGCGCTACGGGCACCGGCCCAAACCGCCGGAGGAGCCCGACCGCATTCCCGGCCGGCAGCTGTTCAGCGGGGCGCTGATCTCCCTGCTCTGCGGCTGGCTGCTGTGGTCCCTGCTGTGGAACGGCTACCTCGGCCACTACTGGATGTGGCCGCTGTACGCGCTGACGCCCGACTCCTGGCGCGAGGGCATGACCGCCGTCTGGACCGTGTACATCTACTACGGCCTCTGCGCGCTCGTCCTCGTCGTCGTCTTCGGCCGCCTCGGCCGCTGGCCCCAGGTCTGGCGCCGCTGGGCCGTGCCCGCCCTGCGCCGGCTGTGGGACGACTCCGGCAGCCCGCCGCCGGTCGCCCCCGCCCCGCAGGAGGACCCGGCCGAGTGGCCGCTGCTGCGCGCCGCCGGGGCGCACGACGCCGCCGACCGGCTCGCGGCGGACGCACAGGCCGGGCTGATGAGCGACGTCGACCACGCCCGCATCGAGCGCGCCTGGCAGTCCGTCCACGGCCGGCCCGGCCGCCTCGCCTCCTTCACCGACACCGTGCTGCGGCACGGCGCCGCGGCCTGTGCCCACCCGTCGGGGGCGCGCGACCTGCCCGTACGCGCCGCCCCGCACGATCTGATCACCCGTCAGGTACGGCTGGGCACCGCCGCCGTGGACGCCCGCAACCCCTACGAGCACCGCGGCGCGGGCTGCGCCCTGGACCCCGCGCTGCTCGGCACGTCCCTGCTCGCCGTCGGACCGCCCGGCTGCGGCAAGACCGGCCGCCTGGTGCGGCCCGTCCTGGAGTCCCTGTGCCTGCAGGCTCTCGCCGGCCGGGCCGCGGTCGTCGCCGTCGGCGCGGCGGGCGCACCGCTCGCCCCGGACGAGGCCTTCGACGTCGTCGTGAAGATCGGGCGCCCCGACTCCGCCTACGACCTCGACCTGTACGGCGGCACCGACGACCCCGACGAGGCGGCCGGTGTACTCGCCGAGGGCCTGGTCGGCGACCTCGCCCCCGGTACGCCCGGCGAGGACGGCCGGCGCGCCGCCACCGCCCTGGCCCAGCTCCTGGGCCCGTTCCGGGCCGTCCACGGCCGCTTCCCGGCCGTTCCCGAGCTGCGCGAACTGCTCGACGGCACCGCCGCGGCCCTCGACGCCCTGCGGACCGCGCTCAAGGCGGGCGGGCACGACGCGCTCGCCCGCGAACTCGACGCGCGCGAACGGCAGGCACAGCGCCCCGGCGACGCCGGCTCGCTGCTCGCCGACCGGCTCGCCCTCCTCGACCGGCCCGCCTTCGCCGGCTTCTTCGGCACCTCCGACCCCGCCCGCACCTTCTCGCTGCGCGCCCTCGAACACCCGCTGCGCGTACGGATCGACCTGCCCGAGCGCGGGCACGCCGAGGCCTCCCGGATGCTCGCCCGGCTCGTCCTCGCCCAGTTCACCGAGTGCGCCGCCGGGCGCGCCGACCGCTCGCTGTTCGCCTGCCTCGTCCTCGACGACGCCACCCGCACCGTCACCCCCGAGTCCGTCCGCGGTCTGCAGCGGCTGCGCTCCGCCCACGCGGGCGCCGTACTCAACCTGCGCACGCTCGACGACGTGCCCGAGACGCTGCGCAGCGCCCTGCTCGGCGCGGTCGGCTGCCGGATGGCCTTCTCCGGCGTGACCACCTGGGACGGCGCGCGCTTCGCCGAGGTGTGGGGCAAGGAGTGGGTCGAGGCCCGCGACGTCACCGACCGGCAGGTCATCGCCCACGAGCCGTTCACCCGGGCCACACACGTCGTGCGGCGCATCGTCACCGGCCGGGCCGTCACCGCACAGTCGGTGACCGTCCGCAAGGTGGAGCGGGAGCGCTGGTCCGCGTCCGAGCTGGCGCACGGGGTGCCCGCCGGGCACGCGGTGCTGTCCGTGACGTCCGTGCGCGGCGAGAGCACGCCCCCGGTACTGGTGGACCTGGAGGGGTGACTCCTCGGTTCCTTTTGGTTCCTTGGTGACATGTCGCCCATTGCTCCACTGAGGCAGAATCGGTGACAGCCGTTCATACGGGACGGCACTGTTGCTCCACCGAAGGTGCCATGCCCCCCACGCTCGCCTCGCTCGTCCACCACTCCGCGCTCAAGCTCGGCGTCCTCGCCGGGCGGGACCGGCTGGACACGCCCGTCCGCTGGGCGCACGTGAGCGAGCTGCCCGACCCCGTGCCGTGGATGGACGGCGGCGAACTGCTGCTGACCACCGCCCTGCAGATCGACGCCGAGGATCCGGAGGCGGCCCGCGGCTACGTCCGCCGACTGGCCCGGGCCGGGGTCGTGGGCCTGGGCTTCGCGGTCGGCGTCAACTACGAACAGGTGCCCGGAGCGCTCGTCGAGGCGGCGGAGGCCGAGGGGCTGCCGCTGCTGGAGGTGCCGCGCCGCACCCCCTTCATCGCCATCACCAAGGCCGTCTCCGCGGCCATCGCCGCCGACCAGTACCGCGCGGTGACCGCGGGCTTCGAGGCCCAGCGCGAACTGACCCGGGCCGCACTGAGCCCCGAAGGGCCCGCCGCACTGCTGGCACGGCTCGCCGCGCACCTCGACGGGTGGGCCGCGCTGTACGACGCGTCGGGCGCCGTCGTGGCCGCCGCGCCCGACTGGGCGGCACGCCGGGCGGCCCGGCTCGGCGCGGACGTCGGCCGCCTGAAGGAGCGGCCCGCGCCCGCCACGACGGTCGTCGGCTCCGTGAACCCCGACGGGACCGACGAGGAGGGCGGCGACCGCGTCGAGCTGCAGTCCCTCGGCTCCGGGCGGCGCGCCCGGGGCGTGCTGGCCGTCGGCACGGGCGCGCCCCTGGGCACGGCCGGGCGCTACGCGGTGCAGTCCGCGATCGCACTCCTCACCCTCACCACCGAGCGCTCCCGCGCGCTCCAGGACGCCGAGCAGCGGCTCGGCGCGGCGGTGCTGCGCATGCTGCTCGCGGGGGAGCCGGACCATGCACGGGCCGTCGCGGGGGAGTTGTACGGAACGCTGCTGGACGCGCCCTTCCGGGTGCTCGTGGCCGAGGCCGCGGCTCCTGCGGAGGGCTCGGAGGCCGTGGTGCCGGCCGATCCGCTCGGGACGCTGGCGGACGCGGTGGACACCGCGGCGAGCCGGGGGGCCGAGACGGTCCTGGCCGTCCCCGAGGACGGGCGGCTCGTGGTCCTCGCGCCCGACGGCGGTGCGGCGGTGGCCGCGTGCGCCGGGGCCCTCGGCGTCGCGGTCGGGCTCTCCGCACCGGCGGGACCGGCAGGGGCCGCGGCCGCGCACCGGCAGGCCGAGCAGGCCCTGTCCGTGGCCCGGCGGCGGGGCCGCGCCCTGGTGGAGCACGAGGACGTCGCCGCGGGCTCCGTCCTGCCGCTGCTGGCCGACGACGCGGTACGCGCCTTCGCGGACGGCATGCTGCGGGCCCTGCGGCAGCACGACGAGACCGGGCGCGGCGACCTGGTCCGCTCGCTGCACGCGTGGCTCTCCCGCCACGGCCAGTGGGACGCGGCGGCGGCGGACCTGGGGGTGCACCGGCATACGCTGCGCTACCGCATGCGGAGGGTCGAGGAGATCCTCGGCCGCTCTCTGGACGACCCGGACGTGCGGATGGAGTTGTGGCTGGCCCTCAAGGCGACGGGGTCGCCATCCGGTGCGGGGGATGCCTGATCGCACTGCCCGTGCGGGGTGCGCTGCGCGCGGGCTGCGGCTGGTTGGGCACCCCCGGTCACCTCGCGGTGGGCTGAGCACCGTTGCGGCGGATTCAAGAAGGTCGCGGCCACCATCTTGAATCCGCCGCAACCCGCCCGCCCCGCACCCCGGGGCACCCCCAACCCCTCCATGGCGGCACCCCGTGCCGCCCCACCGCTCCATCGCGGACAAACCGGCCCCGGCCGCGCGGCCCCTACCGTGGGGGAACCACATCGCACACCACCACTTGGGAAGGGGCCGGGACTGTGACTGACGCTGCCCCGCGCGGATTCTGGCTGGCCGGCCGCGAGGCCACCGGCGAGGAGTCCTTCGAGGTCACGAACTCCTGGGACGGCCGTCTCGTCGGCACCGTGAGCGTGCCCACCGAGGCGCAGGCCGAGGAGGCCGTCGCCGCCGCGCACGCCGTGCGGGACGAGTTCGCGGCGACGCCCGCGCACGTACGCACCGCGGCCCTCGACCACGTCGCCCGGCGGCTGACCGAGCGCGCCGAGGAGATCGCCCTGCTGATCTCCGCCGAGAACGGCAAGCCCGTCAAGTGGGCCCGTGGCGAGGTCGGCCGCGCCGTCTCCGTCTTCCGCTGGGCCGCCGAGGAGGCCCGCCGCTTCAACGCGGGCGACGCCCAGCGCCTGGACACCGACGCGGGCGGCACCGGCCGTCTCGCCCTGACCCGCCGCTTCCCCCGCGGCGCCGTCCTCGGCATCGCGCCGTTCAACTTCCCGCTCAACCTGAGCGCGCACAAGGTCGCCCCGGCCATCGCCGTCGGTGCCCCGATCATCCTCAAGCCGGCCCCGGCGACCCCGCTCTCCTCCCTCGTCCTGGGCGAGATCCTGGCCGAGACGGACCTGCCCGCCGGCTCCTGGAGCGTGCTCCCGGTGCCCAACGACCGGATGCCCGCACTGGTCCAGGACGAGCGCCTGCCGGTCATCTCCTTCACCGGCTCCGGCCCGGTCGGCTGGTCGATCCTCGACTCCGCCCCGCGCAAGCACGTCACCCTGGAGCTCGGCGGCAACGGCGCGGCCGTCGTCCTGGCCGACTGGTCCTCCGAGCAGGACCTGGACTGGGCCGCCCAGCGCATCGCCACCTTCTCCAACTACCAGGGCGGCCAGTCCTGCATCTCGGTGCAGCGCGTCATCGCCGACGCCTCCCTCTACGAGCGCCTGGTGCCCAAGGTCGTCGCCGCCGTCGAGGCCCAGGTCACCGGTGACCCGTCGGACGACGCCACCGACGTCGGCCCGCTCGTCAGCGAGGACGCGGCCAAGCGCGTCGAGTCCTGGGTGGACGAGGCCGTCGAGGCGGGCGCGAAGCTGCTCACCGGCGGCAAGCGCGACGGCGCCACCTACGCCCCGACCGTGCTCGCGGACGTCCCCGCCGGGGTCACCATCGCGTGCGAGGAGGTCTTCGGACCGGTCCTCACGCTCACCCGCGTCGACGGCGAGGCGGCCGCCTTCGCCGCCGTCAACGACTCCCCGTACGGCCTCCAGGCGGGCGTCTTCACGCACGACCTGCAGACCGCCTTCCGCGCCCACCGCGCGCTGGAGACCGGCGGCGTCATCATCGGCGACGTGCCGTCGTACCGGGCCGACCAGATGCCGTACGGCGGCGCCAAGCAGTCGGGTGTCGGGCGCGAGGGTGTGCGGTACGCGATGGACGACTACACGTACGAGCGGGTGCTCGTGCTCACGGGGCTCGACCTCTGAGTGATTCGGCTGCGGGCCGTCCCGGGCTGATCGCGCCCACGCGGCGGAGCCGCAAAATGTAGCTGCCCCGCGCCCCTTTGGGGCGCGGGGAAACTCCCGTCAACCCCATGCGGTAGCCGCCCCTCCGCCTGCAACCGGTGCAGTAGGCGGCACTGCCTCCGTATGACCGATGTCCGGCCGTCCGCGAGGCCGTTACGCTGCGGTGATGTGGACGGTCCGGGCGCTGGGAGAGCGCGTTGCCGGCTGGCCGCGGGCGGCCCTCGACGTGCCGCTGGCGGCCGGATTCGCCGTCGTCGCACTGCTGTTGGGGCATGAGCCGCCCCCCGAGGGCTGGCGTCCGCTGGACCCCGCCGGCTACGCCCTCACCGTCGCGCTGTACGCGTCGCTCGTGGCCCGCAGGCGCGCTCCGGTGGCCGTCTTCGCCGCGCTGCACGCCCTGTGGCTGCTGTACATCGCCCTGGGCTACTGGCCGGTGGTCGAGTCCGCGGGCGCCATGCTCGCCTTCTACACGGTTGCTGCATCCCGCCCGCCGAGGGTCACTGCCGTGTGCGCCCCGGTCCTCTGGACGGTCTGGATGCTCGCCGGCCTCTCCAACCCCGACCACGGCGACATGCGGACCGTCACCGCCCAGAGCACCCTGGTCCCCTGCGTCTTCTGGTGGTTCGGCAACAGCGCCCGCCGACTCGCCGAACGCAACGCCCAGTTGTCGGCCGTCACCGCACAACTCCGCCGGGAACAGGCCGAGAACGCCCGCCGCGCCGTCGCCGAGGAACGCGTCCGCATCGCCCGCGAGCTCCACGACGTCGTCGCCCACCACATGTCCGTGATATCCGTTCAGGCCGGGCTCGCCCACTACGTCTTCGCCACCGACGCCGACACCGCCCGCACCGCCCTGGGCACGATTTCGGCCACCAGCGGCGAGGCCCTCGAAGAGCTCCGCCGACTGCTGTCCCTCCTGCGCGTCGGCCCCGAGGGCGTCGGGGAGACCGCGGGCGAGGGCGCGTACCAGCCGGCCCCGGGGCTCGACCGCCTGGAGGAGACCGCCGAGCGGGTGCGGGCCGCCGGCGTGGCGGTGACGCTCCAGGTCACGGGGGAGCGGCGGCCCCTGGCGCCCGGCCCCGACCTGTGCGCCTACCGCGTCGTCCAGGAGGCCCTCACCAACGTCATCAAGCACGCCCGCCCCGCCCGCGCGGACGTCCGCCTCGACTACGGCGCGCACCGGCTGACCGTCCGCGTCACCGACGACGGGACAGGAACGGTTCCGGCCATCCAAGGCCCCTCCACGGGACACGGGTTGATCGGCATGCGCGAGCGCGCCAGGATCTACGGGGGGACCCTGGCCGCCGGGCCGCGCGCCGAGGGCGGGTTCGAGGTGCTGCTCACGCTCCCGCTCTGAACTCCCCCCGGCCGCACGGGAGTGGGACATGACCGGCAAGCAGGAGGACATACGCGTCCTCGTCGTGGACGACCAGGTCCTCATCCGCGCAGGCGTCGCCGCCCTGCTGCGCGCCGCCCCCGGCATGGAGGTCGTCGGCGAGGCCGCCGACGGAGAGGAGGCCGTCGCCCTCGCCGCCGCACACCGGCCCGACGTCGTCCTGATGGACATCCGCATGCCCGGCATGAGCGGCATCGCCGCCACCGAACGCATCCTGGAGGACGCCCCCGACCCCGCACCCCGGGTGCTCGTCCTGACCACCTTCGACCTCGACGAGTACGTCTACGCCGCCCTGCGGGCCGGAGCCGCCGGATTCCTCCTCAAGGACGCCGGCCCGCAGCGCCTGCTCGCCGCCGTCACGGCCGTCGCGGGCGGCGACACCCTCTTCGCCCCGACCGTCACCCGCCGCCTGATCGAGTCCTTCACCCGCAGACAGCCGCCCGGGGCCGGACCGGAGCAGCCCGCCGCCCTGGAGGTCCTCACCGGCCGGGAGCGGGAGGTCCTGCGGCTCACCGGACGCGGCCTGTCCAACGGCGACATCGCCGACGAGCTCGTCATCAGCGAGGCCACCGTCAAGACCCACCTCAACCGGGCCATGACCAAGCTGGGCCTGTGCAGCCGTGCCCAGGCCGTCGTCGCCGCCTACGAGAGCGGACTCGTCGTCCCTGGCTCGCCCGGCTGAACCGGGCCGCGGGCCGGAACCTTGCGCGGGGTCTGGTAGAGGGCGTAAGGATCGGGTAGGTACATACGGACGAGTAGCACCGGTCGGTAGTCGACCGGGACAACCGACTCAGCGGTGAGGTGCCAGATGACCGCACCATCCGTACGACCGGTATCCGAGCGAGAGGCGCGCCAGGTCGCCGAGGCGGCCCGGGAGCAGGACTGGAAGAAGCCCAGCTTCGCCAAGGAGCTCTTCCTCGGCCGGTTCCGGCTCGACCTCATCCACCCGCATCCCACGCCCCTGCCCGACGACGTGCGCCGCGGCGAGGAGTTCCTGGCCAAGCTGCGCGACTTCTGCGAGAACCGCGTCGACGGCGCCCGCATCGAGCGCGACGCGCAGATCCCCGACGAGACGGTCGCCGGGCTGAAGGAGCTCGGCGCCTTCGGCATGAAGATCGACACCAAGTACGGCGGCCTCGGCCTCACCCAGGTCTACTACAACAAGGCCCTCTCCCTCGTGGGCTCGGCCAGCCCCGTCGTCGGCGCCCTGCTCTCCGCGCACCAGTCCATCGGCGTGCCCCAGCCGCTCAAGCTCTTCGGCACCCAGGAGCAGAAGGACACCTTCCTGCCCCGCTGCGCCCGCACCGACATCTCGGCCTTCCTGCTCACCGAGCCGGACGTCGGCTCCGACCCGGCCCGGCTGGCCACCGCCGCCGTGCCCGACGGCGACGACTACGTCCTCGACGGCGTCAAGCTGTGGACCACCAACGGCGTCGTCGCCGACCTGCTCGTCGTGATGGCCAGGGTCCCGAAGAGCGAGGGCCACAAGGGCGGCATCACCGCCTTCGTCGTCGAGACCGCGGCCGAGGGCGTCACCGTCGAGAACCGCAACGCCTTCATGGGCCTGCGCGGCATCGAGAACGGCGTCACCCGCTTCCACCAGGTCAGGGTCCCCGCCGCGCACCGCATCGGCCCCGAGGGCGCCGGCCTGAAGATCGCCCTGACCACGCTCAACACCGGCCGCCTGTCCATCCCCGCGATGTGCGTCTCCGGCGGCAAGTGGGCGCTGAAGATCGCCCGCGAGTGGTCCCTGGCCCGCGAGCAGTGGGGCAAGTCCATCGCCGAGCACGAGGCCGTCGGCGCCAAGATCTCCTTCATCGCGGCGACCACCTTCGCCCTGGAGGCCGTCCTCGAACTGTCGAGCCAGATGGCCGACGAGGACCGCAACGACATCCGCATCGAGGCCGCCCTCGCCAAGCTCTACGCCAGCGAGATGGCCTGGCTGATGACGGACGAACTGGTCCAGATCCGCGGCGGCCGCGGCTACGAGACCGCCGACTCCCTGGCCGCCCGGGGCGAGCGCGCCGTCCCCGCCGAGCAGATGCTGCGCGACTCGCGCATCAACCGCATCTTCGAGGGCTCGACCGAGATCATGCACCTGCTCATCGCCCGCGAGGCCGTCGACACCCACCTGTCGGTCGCCGGCGACCTCATCGACCCCGACAAGTCCCTCGGCGACAAGGCGAAGGCGGGCGCCAAGGCCGGCGGCTTCTACGCCCGCTGGCTGCCCAAGCTGGTCGCGGGGCCGGGCCAGCTGCCGCGCACCTACGCCGAGTTCCACCCGGCGGGCCACCGCGACCTCTCCGGCCACCTGCGCTACGTCGAGCGCTCCGCGCGCAAGCTCGCCCGCTCCACGTTCTACGGGATGTCGCGCTGGCAGGGCCGGATGGAGACCAAGCAGGGCTTCCTCGGCCGCATCGTCGACATCGGCGCCGAGCTGTTCGCCATGAGCGCGGCCTGCGTGCGCGCCGAGCACCTGCGCTCCCGCGGGGAGCACGGGCCCGAGGCGTACCAGCTGGCCGACGCCTTCTGCCGGCAGGCCCGGGTCCGGGTGGAGGAGCTCTTCCACCGCCTCTGGGCCAACACGGACGAGCTGGACCGGAAGGTCGTCTCCGGGGTGCTGGGGGGCTCGTACGAGTGGCTCGAGAGCGGCATCGTCGACCCCAGCGGCGAGGGCCCCTGGATCGCCGACGCCACCCCCGGCCCTTCCAAGGCGGAGAACCTGCACCGGCCCATCCGCTGAACCCCACCCTCCGCACCGCTGATCGTCGTATCACCGGGATGCGCTGTCGGGCGCTCCCGGTGATACGGCAACAATGGAGGGATGACGGACTCCCTCGCTGACCCGCACCTGCGCTATTCCGCCCCCGCCGACGCCGCCGGCGGCCCGCGCGAGATCGTGATCCTCGGCTCGACCGGCTCGATCGGCACCCAGGCCATCGACCTGGTCCTGCGCAACCCCGAGCGCTTCACGGTCACCGCTCTGTCCGCGGCCGGCGGCCGGGTGGAGCTGCTCGCCGAGCAGGCGCACCGGTTGCGCGTGCGCACGGTCGCGGTCGCGCAGGCCGACAAGGCCGGCGCCCTGCGCGAGGCGCTGGCCGCCCGGTACGGCGGCGAGCCGCTGCCGGAGATCCTGGCCGGGCCCGACGCGGCCACCGAGCTGGCCCGCAGCGAGTGCCACACCGTCCTCAACGGCATCACCGGCTCCATCGGCCTTGCCCCCACCCTCGCCGCCCTGGAGGCGGGCCGCACCCTGGCGCTGGCCAACAAGGAGTCGCTGATCGTCGGCGGCCCGCTGGTCAAGGCCGTCGCCAAGCCGGGGCAGATCATCCCGGTGGACTCCGAGCACGCCGCGCTCTTCCAGGGCCTGCTCGGCGGCACCCGCGCCGAGGTGCGCAAGCTCGTCGTCACGGCCTCCGGCGGCCCCTTCCGCGGCCGGACGAAGGCGGAGCTGGCCGGGGTCACCCCGCAGGACGCCCTGGCCCACCCCACCTGGGCCATGGGCCCGGTGATCACGATCAACTCGGCCACCCTGGTCAACAAGGGCCTGGAGGTCATCGAGGCCCACCTGCTCTACGACATCCCCTTCGAGCGCATCGAGGTTGTCGTCCACCCGCAGTCCTATGTCCACTCGATGGTGGAATTCACGGACGGTTCCACCCTGGCCCAGGCGACCCCGCCGGACATGCGCGGACCCATCGCCATCGGCCTCGGCTGGCCCGAGCGGGTGCCCGACGCGGCCCCCGCCTTCGACTGGTCGAAGGCCTCCACGTGGGAGTTCTTCCCGCTTGACACCGAGGCCTTCCCCTCCGTGGGCCTGGCCCGGCACGTCGGCGCGCTCGGGGGCACCGCGCCCGCCGTCTTCAACGCGGCCAACGAGGAGTGCGTGGATGCGTTCCTCAGCGGACACCTGCCGTTCAATGGGATCGTGGACACCGTCGCGGAAGTGGTGGCGGAACACGGCACTCCGGCCGCGGGAACCCGCCTGACGGTCTCGGACGTCCTGCAGGCGGAGGCCTGGGCCCGCGCCCGGGCCCGGGAACTGGCAGCACGTACGGCCCCCGCGGCGCGTACGGCGACGGCGAGCTCGGAGGCTCCTGCATGACGGCACTGATGACGGTCCTCGGCATAGTCGTCTTCGTCGTGGGCCTGCTCTTCTCCATCGCCTGGCACGAGCTGGGCCACCTCTCCACCGCGAAGATGTTCGGCATCCGGGTGCCGCAGTACATGGTGGGCTTCGGGCCGACGATCTTCTCGCGGAAGAAGGGCGAGACCGAGTACGGCATCAAGGCCGTGCCGCTCGGCGGCTACATCCGCATGATCGGCATGTTCCCGCCCGGGGAGGACGGCCGGATCAGCGCCCGCTCCACCTCCCCGTGGCGCGGCATGATCGAGGACGCCCGCTCGGCGGCCTTCGAGGAGCTGCAGCCCGGCGACGAGTCGCGGCTGTTCTACACGCGCAAGCCCTGGAAGCGCGTGATCGTGATGTTCGCCGGGCCGTTCATGAACCTGGTCCTGGCCGTGGCGATCTTCCTCGGCGTGATGATGTCGTTCGGCGTCAACACCCAGACCACCACGGTCTCCACCGTCTCCGACTGCGTCGTGGCGGCCGGCGCCAAGACCGACAAGTGCCCGGCCGGGGCCAAGGACTCCCCGGCCAAGGCCGCGGGCCTGCAGCCGCGCGACAGGATCGTGGCCTTCGACGGCCACAAGATCGACGACTGGGCCACGCTCCAGAAGGACATCCGCAGGACCACCGGCCCCGCCACGATCACCGTCGAGCGGGACGGGCAGCGCAGGACGCTCAGTGCGGACCTGATCTCCAACCAGGTCCAGAAGTACGACGGCAAGGGCGCGCCGGTCCAGGGCCAGTACGTCACGGCGGGCTTCCTCGGTTTCACGCCCGCCAGCGGCGTCGTCCAGCAGTCCTTCGGCCAGTCGGTCGACCGGATGGGCGACATGGTCCAGTCCGGCGTGGAGTCCCTGGTGGCCCTGCCCGGCAAGATCCCCGACCTGTGGAACGCGGCCTTCGACGGGGCCGAGCGCAAGCCCGACTCCCCGATGGGCGTGGTCGGTGCCGCGCGCGTCGGCGGCGAGGTCTTCAACCTGGACATCCCGCCGTCGCAGCAGATCGCGACCATGCTGTTCCTGGTCGCCGGCTTCAACCTCTCGCTGTTCCTGTTCAACATGCTGCCGCTGCTGCCGCTGGACGGCGGGCACATCGCGGGAGCCCTGTGGGAGTCCCTGCGCCGCGGGCTGGCCAAGGTCTTCCGCCGCCCCGACCCGGGCCCGTTCGACGTCGCCCGGCTAATGCCGGTCGCGTACGTGGTCGCCGGGATCTTCGTCTGCTTCACGCTGCTCGTGCTGATCGCGGACGTGGTGAATCCGGTCCGGCTCACCTGACGCCGGGCCCTGCGCGACGGTCCACCCGGAGGGCAACTGTCCGGGCAGCGGATGTGCCCCGGGTGGATCGCGTGCCGTAATCTCGAAGGCCGAGGCCGGAGCACGCCGATCTCGGGACCTTGAATCAGACCTTGGGGTTGCTCACCAGATGACTGCGATTTCGCTGGGAATGCCGTCCGTACCGACCAAGCTGGCCGTCCGCCGTGTCAGCCGGAAGATCCAGGTCGGGTCCGTGGCTGTCGGTGGTGACGCTCCGGTGTCGGTCCAGTCGATGACGACGACGCGGACCTCGGACATCGGTGCGACGCTGCAGCAGATCGCGGAGCTGACGGCGTCGGGCTGTCAGATCGTGCGGGTGGCGTGTCCGACGCAGGACGATGCGGATGCGCTGAAGGTGATCGCGGCGAAGTCGCAGATCCCGGTGATCGCGGACATCCA